>JBGSPC010000150.1:0-2186 GCA_041738805.1 Terrimicrobiaceae bacterium
GGCTGCACAACTTTCGCCGCTTGGTTGTGCGATATGAATATCATGCTGAAAACTTCCATGCATTCCTACAACTCGGAGCTGCCATTATTCTGCTCAGGCATTTATGAGATGGCTTCTAGCCAAAAATCAGGGCTCCCCTGATTCCCAGTGCAATAGGATGCTGCTACATATCCTCACAAGCACAATTGCAGTTCAACAAAAAGTTGAGCCAGTTCCCCTATCAACTTTAACCAAAGTCAAAACCATGAATCCACATAACGTCTTGCGATTCAGGGCTGGAACTCGTCATAAAACCGCTAAATCCCTCTTCATTACGATTTTGGTCTCTGTGTCATGGCTTCTGATCTCGACCCCGAGCGAGTCCTCAGCCGCTACTATCGTCAATGGCAGTTTTGAGTCAGGATTCTCTGGCTGGATCCCAGGTGATATTGCATCTCCTCACATAAGTCTTGCCGTCAGGCCGAATGGCTTCAACAGCGGTTTTGGATTTTTTACCTCATCTGCAACGGATGCAGCTATGGTCGCTTCTCATGGTTTTGATGGAGGTGGCCCTGGCACAATCTCTTTTGCGCAAGACATTGGGGTTGTTGACGCTTCCTCCGCGATGCTCAGATTTGATTATCGCGCAGGATGGGACATGTTGAATTACGGAGGATCAACCCAGCCCCGAGTTTTCTCAATTGTGGTAAGGCCCGCCGGGGGGGGGGCATCGCTCGCCTCTTATGAAGTCCTCAGAGCTAACGCGGGCACGAGGGTTCTAGACACAGGGTCTATCCTGGCGGAAATCAACCTGGGAGCGCACATTAATTCGAATGTTCGAATATCATTTGAGGCTTTTATTCCTCAAAGCTTCACTGGCCCGGCCTTTCTCCAGGTGGATAGAGTTGCCTTGTCCGCTATTCCTGAACCAGCAACTGCAATCCTTGTCATGATCGGCACGGCGTCACTCCTCATGCGTCGACGTGGTCACCTGGCGATCCGCTCCGCATTATCGCTCTCGCAACAAGTTTAGAAACCTGGTCATTAAGAGGATCGGCCGTGTTGCTGATGGATTGTTGACCAGACCGAAGGTGCGGGCACGGTGGGGATACCCACAGTCGAGCAACGCAAACAGTGCCAAAATGAGACGTCACCCAGAGGGCGAGATCTTTGGATTAGAACAACCCGCCGACGCCTTTGGTATTTTCGCGAATCGCTTTGATATTCCAAAGGATAAATCCTCCTTGGCCGCGGGGTTGGATGCTTTTTTCCAGGCGGAGTTGAGTGGCAATCTCTGATGAGGGCCAGCCGTGGGAGGACAAACGGTCCACGGCGATTCCGGGGAGGATGAGGACGCCCCTGGGGTTGGTGTCCGGGCTTCTCCACCACTTGAGGAGCAGGGAAAAACTTTGAGGACCTCCTTCTTTCCAATAAAGCTGGGGAGCCAGATAGTCGATGGATCCTTCCCGCATCCAGCGCACGGGATCGCTGAAAAGTTGGCCGTATTGGTCCACGCCTGCTTTTGTGCCCTCAGGAATGCCCGGCCTGTAAATCCCAAACGGGCTGACACCAAAAATGGCTCCGGCCTTGGTGGCACGAACTGTGCGTCCAACCTGGCGGATCAGTGAGCTGACGTTTTCCCGCCGCCAATCGCCTTTATCCAAAGTTCCGCCAGAGGCCCGGTAGGCGGCGTAGGTTTTGTCATCGGGAAAATTCGGCAGGCTACCGCTTGCGGTGGGGTAGGGATAAAAATAGTCATCAAAATGGATGCCCGCGAGGTCATAGCGGGACAACAAATCGCGGACGACAGCAAGGATATGGTCTTGAACAGGCTTGGCCCCGGGGTCCATCCAGAGCACGGATCCGACACGGTAGGCAAATTGCGGGTAGCGGCGGCTGATGTGGTTGGAGGCTCTGGGGAAAGACGTGTTGGCAGCGGCGCGGTAGGGATTCAGCCAGGCATGCACAACGATCCCGCGTTTGCGGGCCTCGGAGACGCAAAAGGCCAAGGGGTCAAACCCGGGGGCTGAACCCTGCGTTCCTGCAAGGTATCGGCTCCAGGGCTCGAGCTTGGACGCGTAAACGGCATCACTTTCCGGGCGGGCCTGAAAAAACACGGCGTTCAATCGGGCCTGCTTGGCTGCCTCCAGAAGCCTCACGATTTGGGCTTTCTGCTCCTCCGCTGAGAGTCCCTGTTTGGTGGGAAA
>JBGSPC010000208.1:0-19290 GCA_041738805.1 Terrimicrobiaceae bacterium
TTACCATCGACGCCACGAATGGCAGCAAATTGAGTTCGTAGGGCCGTAAGACATTATAGGGTGGTTGGCCCACCAGATTGCGTATGGTATTACGGTTTCCAAGACAGCTGTGGGGCAAATGGACCTGCCGATGATTTCGACACTGCCGGATTGCCAAGCGGGGAGGAGTCTGATAATCCAAAATCCTCAATTTATGAAGAAATCTCCCATCTATTTGATCGCCAACGGCGATCTTCGTCTTTCTGCGAACCGGAAGTGCCAGGAGGCACAGACAGCGATGGAAGCCCAGCTAATGATCGCATTGGAAGCCGAAGGTCACAAAGTGATTCGCGCTCATGAGTTCGATCCGGAAAAGGGTCATGGCTTCATTGACAGCCAAAAATACGGGATGGAGGTCTTTAAAAAGATCCCCCGGAAAGCTCCCTTGGTGGTTGCAGAAGCTGTTTGGCAATACAGCCACCACATTTTACACGGTCTGATCACGCACGAGGGACCGATTCTGACCGTTGCCAACTGGAGTGGAACCTGGCCCGGACTCGTGGGGATGTTGAATTTGAATGGATCCCTGACAAAGGCCGGTGTGACTTACAGTACCCTCTGGAGCGAAGATTTTTCGGATGACTTGTTTGTGCAAGGTCTGCGCTCCTGGCTGCGTAAAGGGAGTCTCAAGCACAACACCTCCCACGTGGTTCCTTACAAAAAAGCCAAAATTCCAACCACCACAAAAAAAGCGGGAGCAAAGTTCGCCAAAGACCTTCTCCGCGACAAGGCCATCATGGGCGTTTTTGATGAAGGGTGTATGGGCATGTTCAACGCCATCATCCCTGACGAATTGTTGCACCCCACGGGCGTTTACAAGGAACGCCTGAGCCAATCGGCCCTTTACGCAAAAATGCTCACTGTCAGCGATGAAGAGGCCCGGACCGCATATGGATGGCTGTTGGAGCGGGGAATGACTTTTCATTTTGGCCCCAGCGAGGAAAATGACCTCACCGAGAATCAAGTCCTTCAGCAACTCAAGATGTATATTGCCGCCGTTCGCATTGCGGCGGACTTTGGATGTTCCACCATAGGGATCCAATATCAGCAAGGCCTGAAAGACCTGGCTCCAGCCTCCGACCTCGTCGAAGGACTCTTGAACAATGTGGAACGCCCGCCTGTCCATCACGAAACAACCGGCGAAGAACTTTATGCCGGAGAAGCGCTCCCCCATTTCAATGAAGTGGATGAATGCGCGGGCCTTGACGGGTTTGTCACCAACCGGATCTGGAAATCGCTGGGCCTTCCGCCGGAAAACACCCTTCATGACATCCGGTGGGGACGCCAGTATTCAGGCCCTTCCGAAGGAGCCAAAAACGGCACCCTGGATGACTATGTCTGGGTCTTCCTCATCTCGGGAGCCGCTCCGCCGGCCCACTTCATCGATGGGTTCCGCGGCACCAGCAGCGAGCGCCAGCCGTCCATGTATTTCCGTCTAGGCGGCGGAACGGTGAAAGGCATCAGCCGTCCCGGCTGGATTGTCTGGAGCCGGGTCTTTGTCGAAGATGGCCGCCTCAAATATGACACGGGCCTCGGCGAGGTCGTCCACCTTCCTCAAGAGGAAACCGAAGACCGGTGGAAGCTCACAACCTCTCAGTGGCCGATCATGCACGTCACTCTCAAGGGCATCAGCCGGGATCAGATGATGGCCCGTCATAAATCCAATCATATCCAGGTCGCTTACGGAAACGACAAGGCCTCCGCCAAAAAGGCCCTCTACGCCAAAGCGGCGGCGTTCCGTGAGCTGGGACTCGACGTTTCGTTTTGCGGTAAAATCTAAAAACATGAGTCGAAACGCGAGCCTGGACCGAACCACTGCCGAAACCAAAATCCACCTGGCCTTGGATGTGGATGGCCATGGCACATCAAAGATTGTGACGGGTATCGGTTTTTTTGACCACATGCTCACCCTGTTTGCAAAGCATGGGCTCTTCAATCTTGAGGTTGAAGCCGTGGGAGACCTTCAGGTGGATTACCATCACACCGTTGAGGATGTTGGGATTGTGCTTGGTCAGGCATTTGCCAGGGCCCTGGGCGACAAAGCAGGAATTCACCGCTACGGCACTTTTTATGTGCCCATGGACGAGGCGCTTGTGCGGGTGGTCATCGACCTCAGCGGCCGCCCCTACCTGGCCTATGATGTTCCACCCTCCGTCGAGCCAATTGGCGGAAATTTTTCTTTTCAGTTGGTGGAAGAATTTCTCAGGGCCTTCACCACAAACATCGCCGCGAATATCCATGTTTCGATCCTCGCAGGCCGGGATGCCCACCACATGGCTGAAGGGGTCTTCAAGGCCCTTGCCCGCAGCCTCGATCTCGCCACCTTCCGCGACCCGCGCGTGACCGGTGTTCCAAGCACCAAGGGGATTCTTTGATGATTGAAGGACAAGTTTCTTAGTCGGGGACGGAGGGGAGGAAACTCCGGGTGCAGGGTTTTTAAATCCACGCCGGGTCTTTAGTCAACGCTTGCCACAATTGACGCACCAAACGAGCTGTGTATGTTGTGTGCATGGCAACAAAAACTATTTCAATCGACTTGGTTGCCTATGAAAGATTAAGCGCCGCCCGTCTGGGACCCAGGGATTCGTTTTCTCAGGTCATCCGCCGCGCGCATTGGGACCAAACTTCCAAGACTTGCGGCAGCCTGCTGTCCGCCTTGGCTGGGATGCCCGTGGCAGGCGAGGACGTCCTCGCGCGATTGGAAGCCGCTCAGCGGGAAGACATCCCTCCGGATAATGCTTGGGGATGAATCAATTTCTTTTTGACACCTGTTTCCTCATTGATCTGGAGCGCGAAATGCTTCGGGGCCCCGGGAAAGCCCATCGCTTTCTCCAACAGCATTCCACTGATCGGCCAAGTGTGAGTTGGACGGTTGTGGGTGAATTTGCAGAAGGATTTGGAGACATTCGCCACCCCGCCTGCGCTGCCATGCTGGCGCGTTTTGAAATCCTGCCTATGAATGAGGTTACGGCCCATCATTACGCCATCACAGCCCGTACGCTCCGTGCAGAAAACCAATTAATAGGAGCCAATGACCTTTGGATCGCCGCATCAGCATTGGCCCATGCCAGACCCCTGGTCACCAAAAGTTTGGCTCACTTCAGCCGCGTATCCGGCCTATCACTGGTAACCTATTGATGGTTCAACATCCGTGAGGGATCGCCAGCTTATGAAACCGAATATTCTTTTTATCCTCATCGACGACCTTGGTGCGGTCGATCTCGGATGTTGCGGCAGCACCTTTTATGAAACCCCGTGCCTCGACAAGATGGCAGCCGAGGGAATCCGCTTCACCGATGCGTATGCGGCGGCGCCTGTGTGCTCCCCGACGCGGGCCAGCCTGCTCTCTGGAAAATACCCGGCCCGGGTTGGAATCACCCAATGGATTGGTGGCCATGGCGTGGGACGGCTTTGCGATGTGCCCTACTTTCATCGCCTCATGCCATCCGAATACGCCCTGCCCCGCGCGCTCAACGAAAAGGGAGGCTATCAGACATGGCATGTGGGCAAGTGGCATTTGGGTGATGGCCTGAGCGCTCCAGAGAGGCATGGATTCGATGTCAACATCGGAGGGTGCGAGTGGGGCAGCCCGCGGCATGGATACTTCAGCCCCTACCGGATGCCACATCTTGAAGATGGTCCGGAGGGCGAGTACCTCACAGATCGTCTGACGGATGAGGCCATCCGACTTATCAAACGACGTGACGCAGAGAGACCGTTTTTTCTCCACCTCTCTCATTACGCCGTGCACACCCCCATTCAAGCGCCGGAGACTCTTGTCGAAAAATACCGGCGCAAGGCTGCCAAACTTGGACTCGACCGGCAGAGCGCTATCGTTGAGGGGGAAAATTTCCCGTTTCTCAATAAACGCTCGGAGCGTGTTCAGCGGCGCATCCTTCAATCCGATCCCACCTACGCGGCCATGGTGGAAAATCTTGATACCAACATCGGGCGGTTGCTGGATGCGCTTCAGACGGAAGGCATTCTTGAGAACACGCTCGTCATTTTCACCTCAGACAATGGGGGCCTGTCGACGGCCGAGGGTTCCCCCACCTGCAACGCGCCCTTTGCCGAGGGAAAAGGATGGATGTATGAAGGAGGAAACCGCGAGCCCCTGATTATTCGTGGCCCCGGTGTTGCATTTCCGGGCAGCACTTCGCCATCGGTCGTCACCAGTCCGGATTTTTATCCTACACTCCTCGCAGTGGCAGGCGTCGCCCCCTTGCCCGAACAGCATCCTGACGGAAAATCTTTTTTGGAAGCCTTGGGCGGTGCCCCCACGGAGCGCGGACCGGTTTATTGGCACTATCCCCATTACAGCAACCAAGGAGGCACGCCGGGATGTGCTGTTCGGGATGGGGAGTGGAAGCTTATCCATTTTTTTGAGGACGGGCACAACGAGCTCTACCATCTGAGTGAAGATCCCGGTGAGGAGCAGGATGTTTCTGCCGCACACCCCGGGATCGTCCAAAGGCTTTGGGAGGGCCTCGAAGAATGGCGGGTGGAAGTGGGCGGGCTGGTTCCAGCAGTGAATTGGCAGTGGGACTCAGCGAAGGCGGATTAAGAGCTCGGCTCAGGGCTTCAGGTCAGGGTGTTGGAACCGAGGGTGGGTCAGGCTCCTCCTCCGGCAACCCTCGCAAGCTCACCGAGGGTGAGGAAGGCTGAGGAGTTGCAGCTGGAGTGGACAGTCTGAGATTTTGGGAACCGGGCAGGCGGTAGTCGGCAGCAAAAGGAGGAGCTTTGCGTTCATTGGCCAGCCGGATATAAGCCAAAATCCCCTCGGCGATGGATTTGGCATACCGGGTTCGCCACTCGGGTGAGGCAATCCGGCGTGCGTCCACGGGATTGGAAAGAAATCCCCCTTCAACAAGCACCGAGGGGATTTTTGTGAGCCTCAACACGGCAAAGCGGGAACGCTTGACTCCCCGGTCCATCATTTGTGAGCGACCATGCATCGCGTGATAGATCGCCGTTGCGAGCACAAAGCTTTGAACTTCGGCTTCATTGCCATGTTCCTGAACCATGTCGCGAACAAGCAGGTTTTCATATTCGGTCGAGGGCGCGCCGCGGGGCGTGATGCAAAAGATCTCAAACCCCTGCGCCGCGCGGTTGGCAGCCGAATTGAAATGAATGCTCACAAAAATCGCGTTTTCCTGTTTGTTGGCGAGCGCTGCCCGCTCGGGCAACTCGATAAACGTGTCTGAGTTCCGGGTCATATAAACATTGACCCCCGCCGCTTTGAGTTCATCGCGGACCCGTCGTGCCACATCCAAGGCAAAGTTCTTTTCGTACTGGTAGGAACTCACGGCTCCTTTGTCCTGCCCGCCATGACCCGCATCAAGAACCACGGTCATTGGCTTATTCAGGTTGCGCACCAACCCGGGACGCATGGCCGGTTCAATGGTTTTTGCAAGATCCATGCGGGAGACCCAGAAGGCACCGTCCCGCTCGATCACGGGAAATGCCAACCAATACTTCAGTCCGTGGATCACCGCTTCACGGCTGTCACGGCGAAAGACGAGAGACCCCTGGCCACGGACAAAAGCCGACTGGTCCTTGGCAAGGGGCGCTTCTGCAGGAATGTTGTAAAACTCTGAGATCTGCCGGGTTGTGACATAATCGCGTCCATCAAAGCGCCGGACATCCCACTCCAGGGCTTGGGAGAGTGGAGCGAGCAAAAAAAGGCCAATAACCAACAGCCCGTAATGGGCCAAGATCTTATACAGCTTACCAGCCATCCCTTCCCACTCAGGCCACCGCCAGTTTATGCCAACCGTTCCCCGAGTTTTCCAGTGAGAACTTCCACCGGATTAAAATCATCCGCATGATAGGAACTTCTGACGAGAGGGCCGCTTGCGACATGATGGAACCCTTTCCGGCGTGCGATATCTCCGTAAAGGGCAAAAGTTTCGGGCGTGATATATTCCACGACCGGCAAGTGATTCGGGGTTGGGCGCAAGTATTGGCCAAGGGTCAACACGCCGACGCCGGCGTCGCGCAGGTCATCCATCGCCTGGAAAATCTCATTTTCTTTTTCTCCAAGCCCGAGCATCAGACCGCTTTTGGTGATGATCCCCCCGGCCAGTTCCCCGGCCCGTTTGAGGAAATCCAAAGAAAGCCGGTATTTGGCACGCGAACGGACGAGGGGGGTCAACCGCTCAACCGTTTCCAGGTTGTGATTAAAGACCGCAGGTTTGGCGGCAAGCACGATTTTGAGCGATTCCTCTTTGCCATTAAAATCCGGGGTGAGGACCTCGATGATCACATCCGGCTTGACGGCGCGAACGGCTTCTATAGTGCGTGCGAAATGAAGGGCTCCCCCATCCGGCACATCGTCTCTTGCCACAGCCGTGATGACCACGTGCTTCAACCCCAGACGCAAGATCGCCTCGGCCACCCGGGCCGGCTCGTCCTCCTCCAAGGGAAGCGGCTTGGCTGTGTCCACGGCACAAAACCCACAGGCCCGCGTGCACCGCTCACCGGCAATCATAAACGTGGCCGTTCCCCCACTCCAACACTCCCAACGATTTGGGCATTGGGCGCTCTCGCAGACAGTGTGCAGCTTCAAATCGGAAATCAGAGCCTTCGTGGAAAAAAAGACAGGATTGGAAGGCAAACGCACTTTGATCCAATCCGGTTTTTTTTGTTGGTGGAGTTCAGGATCGATTTTCGGCATAAGACCATCACTTTCCCTCGTTCCCAACCAATCTTCCAGCGCGAATTTCAGGAAAAACCTCTTTGGGATAAGGTCCGTCCTGATTATGAAAAATAAGGCTCCCCGATTTACCGGCAGGCCGCGATGGCTTCGCGAAGGTCTTCCTCCCGAACCGTGTCGCTCACAAAGGCGGATCCCAAGGACTTGGTGAGAACAAAGCGGATGTGGCCTTGATGAAATTTTTTGTCATGGGACATGGCTGCCATGAGTCGATGCTCTTCCAGATCGGCAGGGATCGTGAGTGGTAATCCAAGAGAGGCGAGGGCCTCGTGAACGAGGCGGACCTCGCTGTCGGACAATCCAGCCAGCCGGGAGGACAAATGCAGAGCTGCTGCGATGCCCATGCTGATGGCCTCGCCATGGAGAAACCTCCCATAGCCACCCACTTGCTCAATGGCGTGACCGACGGTGTGTCCAAAATTGAGAAGGGCCCGGAGGTCCGATTTTTCGAAGGGATCTTTGCAGACGATATCGGCTTTGATCCTCACATTGCGGGTGATGAGTTCCTCGCGATGGGACCCCGCAAGGCTCACAGCCTCCTCGACCAAACCGGCATCCCGGATGATGCCATGTTTGATGACCTCGGCCATGCCTTCGTTGAACTCCCGCCCGGGAAGGGTGTTGAGCGTTTCCACATCGGCAATCACAAGAGAAGGGTGATGAAACGCTCCGATCAGGTTTTTACCACCCGGGGCATTCACGCCGGTCTTGCCACCGACCGAACTGTCAACTTGCGCAAGCACGGTCGTGGGAACCTGCACATACGGAATCCCCCGATAAAACACTGAGGCCACAAAACCGGCAAGGTCCCCGACAACCCCCCCCCCAAGCGCCACCACAAAGGAAGAACGATCCAGTCCGGCGGCAATCATGACATCACAGGCCTCGGCAACGCGGCTCATGGATTTTGAAGATTCCCCTGCAGGAACAACAAACCCGGTGACATCAAGCCCCGCCGCTTCCAAGCTGCCTTTGATGGCACCCCCATGAATAGGGGCCACGTTGCTATCAGAGATCATCACACATTTCGGGGAATTGCCGAAAGCCTCCCTGACCAGGTCGCCGCATGACGACAACAACCCACGACCCACATGGATTTGGTAGGGCTTGTCCTTGATTCCGACCTCAACATTGCTCATAAAACTCCAATTATCCCCTGCTCTGAGGATCAGATGCAAACCAGATCGTCAAACCCCCGGCGGAAAGTTGCTTGGTACTGCCCGCTGAGTGCCAATTACGCATCTCCGATAAGTGCAAAAGCACGAGGGACGTGGCAGTAGAGCCGCATGGAGTTTGCACCTCTCACAGCTGAGCCTGAGTGCCTCCCACAATGCGTCCATTTCCCGAGTTGGCCCGTATCCTGCTTCCGGCAACGGCCTCATGAGTGATTGGCGGGAAAATCTATGAATGGCAGGCGGGTGTTGTTTATTCAGCACGGTGAAACGGACAAGCCGGGATTGCTGGGCGAAGTTCTTGCAGAGCGGGGCATCGGCATGGATATCCTTCGTCCGGATTTGGGACAAAGCATTCCGGACCACTTGGCGAATCACTCGGGGTTGGCTGTTGGGGGTGGAGCGCAGGGGGTGTATGAAGTGGATAAATATCCTTATCTCGGGTCTGAGATTGGATTGATCAAATCCGCCGCCTCCCAGGGGAAACCTGTGATTGGTCTTTGCCTGGGCGGTCAATTGATGGCCGCAAGTTTTGGCGCGGAGGTCCACAAGGGACCCCATCGCGAAATCGGATTTTTTCCTGTGACCCTGGACCCCATTTCTGATTTTGACCCGATCTGGTGCGACATGCCAAAGACGTTTGTCACGACCCATTGGCATGGAGACGTTTTTGAAATTCCACCGGGAGGGATGAGGCTCGGGCACAGCGCTCTAACTCCCAATCAACTTTTCCGATACGGCCATTCCCTTTACGGGCTTCAATTCCATTTGGAGATGACCCCGGAAATCCTTGAAGAGATGGTTGCGGACTCCAAGGATGACCTCGTGGGGTTGGGTGTGGACCCGGAACAACTCCGAAGGGAAGGGCTGGCCCATCTCCCGAATGTGCGCGAGACGGCCACCACGGTTTTCTCCCGCTGGGCAGACTTTCTGTAAGCGGAGCGGCTCACTCGCGTCAGACTTACGATTCGTCTGACGGGTTTTTGGACTTCGCAATCCTGAGGAACTCCCGCACAAGATACTCATCTTTCCGCCGGGGATCCACCTCAACTCCGCTGGCCACATCGACCCCGAAGGGAGCGACGATTCTCAGGGCGTCAGCCAGATTGCTGGGGTTCAGACCGCCGGCCAAAATGACCTTTTTTTCGGGGTGATCCTCAACAAATGACCTGACCAGACCCCAATCCACCCTGACGCCAGTCCCCCCCCACCCGGTTTCAGACCATGCGTCCAGAAGAAGGTAAGGGGTTTGGTAGTCGATCACTTTTTCAAAGGAACTTCGATCAAGGACGCGCAGTGCTTTGATCCAAACCTCAAACCCGCTTTTTTCACAAAACTCCGGAGACTCATCACCATGAAATTGGATGGCGTCAAAACATCCGGAATCGCGCAAATCCAGAAC
The DNA here is from genome assembly GCA_041738805.1 of Terrimicrobiaceae bacterium. Classification (GTDB taxonomy): domain Bacteria; phylum Verrucomicrobiota; class Verrucomicrobiia; order Chthoniobacterales; family Terrimicrobiaceae; genus JAJTZA01. The sequence continues at coordinate 9,329 of JBGSPC010000208.1, forward strand.
TTCTGCCCTGGTGGGATTAACCACAACAGCCACCTTCAGGGCGTTTGTTGGCAAGGTTTTCAGCCAGGGAGCCACATCCTGCAATATCACACAACGCTTGGATCCGGAAAAAAAATTGATACCAATGGCATCGGCCCCGGCCGCAATGGCAAGGCGGGCGTCTTCGGAGCGCGTCAACCCGCAAATTTTAACAAAGACACCTTCTGGTGCGGAGAGAGTCATTGCTCAATCGAGAACCTTGGCATTGGCCTGCTTAATGCTGGGGTGGTGGGTGATGGCGCGCATATGGCCATCACTGGAGCGGAAAAAACAACTCAATGGCCAACTCACAATACTGATGACAATCGAAGCAAAAAAGGCACTCCAAAAGCCCGGCACCACAAATCCTGGAATGAGAGATGAGGTGAGTAAAAGCATGAGAGCATTGATGACCAGGATAAACACCCCAAGGGTGACGATGATAAAGGGGATGCTCAAAAGGAGCAACACGGGGCGGACAAACGCATTGATGATTCCGAGCAGGAGAGAGGCTCCAACCAGCACCCCCCAACCGGAGTAGGTGATCCCGGGAATGACGTGGGCCGCGATAAAGACGGCAAGCGTTGTGACCAGCCAACGAATAACAAATGCAGTCATGATTTTTCATCTTACCTCATGCAGAAAATCCTAGAAGCTAATTTTTTCATGCGTTCAGAGGATTTTTCTGCATGATAGGCTGGAACCAACACCAAACTCGATATGTCCAAGAAAAAAACGGAAGGAAAAACAGGAGAGAAAGTCAAGAAGAGCAAGGTCGTCAATGAGCCGGCGGCTGTTGAGACCAAAGAACCGGTCCCTGTGAAGCCTTCACCGAAAAAAAAGGCGGCCTCCAAGACCACGACTGCTAAAAAACCCGGAACCAAAAAGTCAAAACGCCCAACGAATGAGGACATTGCCCTCAGGGCCTACTTCATCGCGGAACGCCGTCAGAAGCTGGGGTGGTTTGGTGATGAAACTCAGGATTGGGTTGAAGCCGAGCGCCAATTGCTTAAGGAAGCAGGATTGAAAGCCTGATGCCGGCCCGTCACGGCTCCATGGGGGTCGGGCCCCGGTTTGAATGGCGGGTCTCTTCCGCAGAGATCGCATAGACGGTGTCCTCACCAATGTTTTTTGCCTGGTCGCCGATCCGTTCCAAAAAGCGCGAAATAAAGATCAGGTCAATGTAGGCAGGGATATTGTCCACATCCTGGCTCATCCTGAGGGTGATCCGCTCGGCAAAATCTCGGTTCAGCGCGTCTAACTGGCGGTCCCGAAGTTTGAGAGACCGGGCCAGTTCCACGTCGGCATCGGCATAAGCACGAATCGCGTCTTTCAACATGGTTTGCGCCATTTCAAAGGTCGGGGCTAGCTCATTCGTCTCGGGAAGCTCCGGTTTGACCAGCAACCGGCGACCCCGCCTTGCGATATTCACCGACTGATCGGCAATCCGCTCAAGGTTCATGCTTAACTTCATGGTTGAGATCACCGTGCGAAGATCAGAGGCCATGGGGCTGAATCTCAGCATCAACGCAATGCCATTCTGGTCAACCAGCACCTCCAGGTCATCGATTTCTTCGTCATCGACAATCACGGTATTGCACCAGTCCTCATCACGGTCAAAAAGCCCCTTGCCGGCATTGGTCAGGTTACGATCCGTGAGGCTCCCCATCATGAGGGCATCATTGCGAAGGATCTGAAGGGACTCCTCGAAGGTGGTGAGAATGTGCTGGGTCATAAATATCTAATGCGTCAACCAAACCGACCGGTGATGTAATCTTCGGTTTGTTTTTGTGAAGGGTTGCCAAAGACCTTGGTGGTCACGTCAAACTCGATGAGCTTTCCAAGATAGAAAAACGCCGTGCGCTGGGAACACCGGGTGGCCTGTTGCATATTGTGGGTGACGATCACGATGGTGAAATCTTTTTTGAGAGAGTGAATCAATTCCTCCACCTTGGCCGTTGCGATGGGATCCAGCGCGGAGCAGGGTTCATCCATCAACAGAATCTCCGGGCGATTGGCAATTGCCCGGGCAATGCACAAACGCTGCATCTGGCCCCCCGAGAGCCCAAGAGCACTATCATGCAAGCGATCCTTGGCTTCTTCCCACAACGCGGCCCCCTTCAGGCTGCGCTCCACAGTTTCGTCCAGAACACTTTTTTTGTTCTGACCGGCCACACGGAGAGGGTAAACAATATTTTCGTAGATGGATTTCGGAAAGGGATTGGATTTTTGAAAGACCATCCCGATGCGTTTGCGCAGAGAAATCACTTCGATATGGGGATCGTAGATGCTTTGACCGTTGACGATGACATCCCCTTCATGGCGTACGCCATCAATCAGGTCATTCATCCGGTTAAGATTGCGGAGAAGCGTGGATTTACCACAGCCGGAGGGGCCGATAAAGGCCGTGACTTCCCGCTCCGGAATATCCATCGAAATATCAAAGAGCGCCTGTTTTGTGCCGTAGAAAAAATCAAAATTGCAAATTTTGATATAGTCGCTTCTGAGACCCTCCCCGGCAGCAGCAGATTTTTCTGGGACTGAGGAACGCTGGGAAAGGCTGTTGGGGCTTGTTTCGCTCATCGCGGATTCGTGATTCATGGATAACAGAAAAAACTGTGGCTTAGAAAGCTCCGGTTGCAAATTTTTTGCGCAAGCGCTCGCGGATGAGAATAGCCGTGATGTTCAGGAGGACAACAAGGACGATCAGCAGAAGGGTGGTGGCGAATACCATTGGTTTGGCACCTTCGGAATCCGGCGACTGAAACCCGAGGTCATAGATATGAAAACCGAGGTGCATAAATTTTCGTTCAAGGTGTACGAATGGAAATTCCCCATCGATGGGAAGACTGGGTGCGAGCTTCACCACGCCCACCAGCATCAGAGGGGCCACTTCTCCGGCACCGCGTGCCATCGCAAGGATCAAGCCTGTGAGAATACCAGGCACGGAGGCCGGAAGGACGATGCGTTGAATCGTTTGCCACTTGGAGGCTCCGCAGGCGAGTGAGCCTTCCTTCATGCCCCGTGGCACAGCAGAGATGGCTTCCTCTGTGGCCACAATGACAACAGGAACGGTCATCAAAGCCAGGGTCAGGGCCGCCCAAAGAATACCACCGGTGCCGAAGGTGGGGGTTGGCAGGTAATCTGAAAACAGCCAACGATCGAGCCCGCCCCCCACAAAATAAACAAAAAAGCCCAGCCCGAAGACGCCAAAAACAATGGAGGGAACCCCGGCCAAATTATTCACGGCAATCCGCACGGATCTGACAAGAAGTCCTTGTTTGGCGTACTCCCTCATGTAAATCGCCGCCAGCACACCAAAGGGCACCACAGCGATACTCATCAGAAGCGTCATCACAAAGGTTCCAAAAATCGCAGGAAAAATTCCACCTTCCGTGTTCGCTTCACGCGGCTCCTCGCTCAGAAAATTCCAGATATTGCGAAAGAAAATTCCTGACTTTTGAAGAAGGGTGAGTGTGTTCGGCTGATAAAAACCGACCACCTCGGAAACCGGCTGTGTTTTCGTTGTGCCATTGGGAGCCCGAAACGTGAATTTGGCGGCTTGCTGTTCCTGGCGGAGGGTCCGTGCTTTGGCGGCCAGTTCTTCATATTCGGCTTCCAGTTGGACGATCTGTGCCGCAGCGTCCTGAGATTCTCCGCGTTTAACCTTAAGGTCATTGATCTTTGAATTAATGCGGCCGATTTGAATCTTTTCAATGTGACCAATTTCATCCCGCAAGGTGTTGCTGGTTTTGACGGCGTCGGCGAAACGGGAGGAAAATGAAGGGTTTCCAGGTGCCTCGATTTTGGTGCCATCCGCCAAGGCGAGGTCCACCGGATAAACAAATGCGTCGCCGTATTCCATGCGCTCGATGGCGTAAATGTCCTTCGGGAGGGAGAGCTTTGCGACGTCGACGCGGCTCACAAAGACAAAGTTGATTCCGTAAACGTCCTTGTTGCCAACGAAGTATTGGAGCTCTGTCTGGTCGTCTTCAACTTCGCCGGTTGCCGTGAGAACTGGAATTCTTTTCGTGCGGGTTTGCACGAGTTCCCCGGCAAATGACTCCCCTCCCCCCGGAACCGGGTTTTTGACCCCGGCTTTCAGCGTGACCTCATAAACTTTCTTAGGCCAAAACACCGGAATACCGTTGGCGAGAATAATGCCGAGAAGCCCAACAACCATCAGCAGGCCAAGCGTCAGCCCCATGGCTGTCAGCCAGACAAATGGTTCTCCCGCCGCGGCGTGGGTTCGTGTCAGAGAGTCGTCTTTTTGCGTGGCATGCATCGGCTAGACGGTTTTGTATTTCTCCCGGAGGTGTTGACGCAGAATTTCCGCGACGGTGTTGACCACAAAGGTGAGGAGGAAAAGAACAAGTGCCCCAAAGAACAGCGTGCGATAAAGGGTTCCATTGTGGGGGGCTTCGGGGAGTTCCACGGCGATGTTTGCGGAAAGCGTCCTCATGCCGGAAAAGATATTCCATTCCATGATCGGGGTGTTGCCGGTGGCCATCACCACAATCATCGTTTCCCCCACGGCCCGGCCCAGGCCGATCATCAGGGCAGAAAAGATGCCGGCAGAAGCCGTGGGAAGCACCACGCGCATGGCGGTTTGCCAGCGGCTCGCCCCGCAGGACATGGAAGCTGTTCTCAACGAGGCCGGCACATTCGACAGCGCGTCCTCGGAAATTGTAAAGATGATGGGGATGACGGCAAACCCCATCATAAACCCGACCACCAGGGCGTTGCGTTGATCAAAAGATGCTCCCGTGACGGCTGGCCACCAATAGCGGAAGTCGGCCACTTGCTTTCCCGTGGTGGGATCGGTTGTCACAAAAGCGATGCGCTCAAAGAGTGGACCCAGATTCCAGAGAATTCCTCCGAAAACAATAAGGATCGGAATAAAAAATGCCCATTCGGTGCCGGGGCGGATATACTTGCGCCATTGGATGGGCAGCGAACTCCACACAAATCCAAAAATGGCTGCTGCAAGCGGGAGGCCGGCCGTCACCAACAGCAGCGACGGAATCCGGGTTTCGATGAGAGGAGCAATATAAATGGCAGCCAAAAATCCGAGCACCACGGAGGGGAGTGAGGCCATGATTTCCATGGTGGGTTTGATGAAGGTGCGGGCGCGTGGACTCAGGAACTGGGAGGTGTAAATCGCAGCCAGAAGCGCAATCGGCACGGCAAAAACCATGGCGTAAAGCGTTCCTTTGAGTGTTCCAAAGATGAGGGGCACCAGAGAATACTTGGGCTCAAAATCATCACTCCCTCCTGTGCTCTGCCATTCCCAACGCGGCTCCGAGGCTCCCTCATACCAGAGCTTGCCAAAAAGCGCCCGCCACCCGGAATCCGGATGAGGGTCATCGAGGGCAAAAGCATGAAGCACATTTTTGTCATCGAGAAAGAGGATGCTTTGGTATTTCCCGCTGATCACCGCATTGGTCGCCGTGAAGGGCAGCGTATCTTCCCACCGGACGGTTTCTGTGGTGGAAAACCGTAGGGAGGCCCGGTTGCCACCGCCAATGAGGAAGGCCTTGTTTCGAAGAGTGCTGACCAAATAGGTCGGGCTGGCACCCAGGGGTGGAAACCGGTGAATCTCCCCAAAGAGCCTGGCTTTCTGACCCTCGGGATAAAACAAGCTGAAAAGGCGGTTCTCACCGGTGTCACTGCCAAAAACAATCGTCACATCCCCGAACAAAAATTGGGCCACAGAGATCGTGGCAGTGGGCAAATCCCCGAAGGGGCGGAAGGTCTGAATGACTTTGAAGCCCCGGTCTCCATCAGGAACCAAAAAGATCACATTCCCATCCTCGGTGATCACAATGACCCCCTCCCCCGTGCCGGGCACGAGGATGTTTGCGGGACGACCGCTGAGAAGCGGCGTCAAATCGTAGGTGCCTGCCAGTTCCTCCTTTCCTGCCCCCATGAGGCTGCGTTTTCTTTTGTAAATGGAGGCAACAACCGTGTTGGCGTCATCGCTGGACTGCATGGCCACCACAACCTTCTGACTGGAAGAATCCCCATAAGCAATGGCCAGCACCGGGCGGTCGGGTACGCCGATTTTTTCAAATTTTGTGGCTTTGGGGGAAGCGCTGACAACTTGGCGGCCATCCTTTTGAACGGCAGAATATCCCGGGGACACGATGGTGAACATGCCATCATTTGTGCCGAGGATCAGCCGCTGTTCGCGTTTGTTGATGCTGGCTGCTGTGACTGTGTGCGGCAGGGCATCACCAAAATCGACGGCGATGTCCTCCATTTTTCCTGACTCGAGATCCACAAACAGCATGCTGCCATCGGGCTCCACGAGGAATGGTTTTTGCCCCCACTCATCAACTCCAAGGATCGGGAACTGCCCCGATGGCAATTGGATGCTCTTGACCTCCTTGACCGTAGCGGACTGAAACAGAGGAAAGATTTGAACAAAGATAAAGACAAAGATCCCGAAAACCGAGGAAACCACAAAAACCCCGCCCAGCTTGATGAACAGGGTCATGAACCGGTCCAGGAACAGCGTTCCTGGAGACGTCTGAAACCGGGATTTGTCCGCAGGATCGTTTGTGAGAACGGGTGGCATGCGTGAAATTTTCCGGTCGTGGATTCCTTAGCCGCACTGCATCAAGGGGCTAAAGGGATTGGATGTGGCTGACAAAAATGCTTTTATTGAGCAAGTCCGGCGATAACTTCTTCCGTCTTTTCTTTCGGCAAAGGAAAGTAACCGTCCTTGACCACAACTTCCTGCCCGGCTTTGGAGAGAGCAAACTTGAGAAACTCCAGCGTCAATTTATCAATCGGTTGGCCGGGCTTTTTGTTCACATAAACGAAGAGAAATCGGGCCAGCGGGTAATCACCAGTAAGGCAGTTTTGGTATTCCGCAGCAACAAACTGTCCATCGGCATCCCCAAGCGGAACTGCCCGCACATCCGAGGTTTTGTAGCCAATTCCCGAATACCCGATTGCAGAAAGGTCACTGGCCACTCCTTGCACCACGGCTGAGGAACCCGGCTGCTCTTTGACCGTGGCTTTGAAGTCGCCTTTGTCCAAGGCCTCATCCTTGAAAAATCCATACGTGCCGGACGCACTGTTACGGCCAAAAAGCGAAATGGGCTTTGCTGCCCAATCGCCGGTCAGGCCCAGTTGCCCCCAGCTGGTGATATCTTCACCGCCTCGTTTTCTGGAGCTGGAAAAGATGCCATCCACTTGCTTCATGGTCAGCCCTTTGATGGGGTTGTCCTTGTTGACAAAAACGGCGAGCGCATCAATGGCCAATGGAACCTCCGTGGGTTTGTATCCGAATTTTTTTTCAAAGTCATCGATCTCGGAAGCCTTCATGGGACGGCTCATCGGTCCAAGTTGGGCGGTGCCCTCAATCAAAGCCGGCGGTGCCGTCGAGGAACCTTTGCCCTCAATCTGAATGACCACATTGGGATATTCTTTTTTAAAGCCCTCGGCCCAAAGCGTCATCAAGTTATTCAGGGTGTCGGAACCAATCGAATTGAGATTTCCGGTCACGCCACTGGTGCGCTCATAGGCGGGAATCGCAGGGTCCACCTCAACCTTCTCGGCCATGCTGGCGGAGAGGCAGGAAAAAAGGGTGAGAGAACCGGTGAGGAGGAGTTTTGTTTTCATAAAGGTGTTTATTCAGGGTGGACCGATCCCGTCCGTGTCATCAATGCGGGCATTGTGACAAAATTGTCACATAACTTTTTTGAGAGACGGAGAGTGGTCATGAAGTGACAGGAGGAAGGTTTGGAACGCGGAAACCCCGGCGTCAAGTTCAGCGATGGCCATCCATTCGTCCGCCGTGTGGGCTTGGGCAATCGATCCGGGGCCCAGGGCAATGGCTGGAATCCCCTTTTGCCCGAAGGATGCCGCGTCACAAAACCATGGGGCGGATGTGGTCGGGATACCGGCAGCGGCCAGGGATTCGAACAGGGGATGCGTGGGCTCGGTGAAAAGCGGGGGTGAGGTTTTGGCTTCAATGCTGATGGATGGATGGTCTGCCGCAAAGCGTCTGAGAAAATCCTCAACATCGAATCCCGGAACGATCCGCATGTCCACTCCGGCATGACAGTGATCCGGGACAATATTAATTTTTGAGCCCCCGTGCATGGTTCCGATACTCATGGTGGAATGGCCCAAACCAGGATCCTGGATTTTTGCTGACTCCCGGTCAAAAGCCTCCCGGAGTTCTGACAGATTCGTCATCATGGAAACGATGGCATTTTCTCCCGCCTCGGGGGTGGAGGCGTGGGAACTGCGGCCATGCGCTGTGAGTGTCAGCCAGGACGCTCCTTTGTGGGTATGGACCGCACGCATGCCGGTGGGCTCGCCCACAATGACAAAATCGAAGGCCTCTTGCTCAGCCAGTGCCAGAGAGCCCAACAATCCGGCCTCCTCTCCCATCAATCCTGCAAACCAGATTTCATAGCTCAATTCGCCAAGCGGGACGGAGAGATCCTGGAGCGCCGCCAACATAGCGGTCATTGGCCCTTTGGTGTCCGAGGCACCCCGCCCCCACACTTTTCCGTCGCGGACCTCCGCAAGGAAAGGGTCAATCGTCATTCCCAGGACACTCACGGTGTCCGTGTGTGGTGCAAGCAGCAGTCTGGGTTTGCCGGGGCGATTGGAGGGAAATTGGGCGACCACATTGGGACGACCGGGCAGCACCTCCCGCAATTCAACGGCGGCACCCATTCCTTCCAAATGCCTTTTCAGGTATTCGGCAATGGCACCCTCGCCAGCAACCTCAATGCCGGGATCCCCATCGGGATTCACACTGGGAATCCTGATAAGGTCTTGCAGCAACTGAAGCGCGGGAATCTTCATTTTTGGGTGGTGAGATACCACTCCACAAAGCGTGGAATGCCCACGGAAATCGGCACGCCGGGATTGTAACCCAACAGGGCCCGCGCCTTGCTGATATCAGCACAGGTCAGCGGCATGTCGCCTTGTTGCTCCGGCAAACGCTCAATCACAGCCTTCTTGCCAAGCGCCAATTCGATGGAAGAAATCAACTCCGAAAGAGTTGTTGTCATACTTTCCCCCAGATTAAAAATTTCAAAAGGCGTTCTCCGGTAGGACAGAGCGCCCATCACCCCTTTGACGATATCATCCACATAGGTGTAGTCCCGCCGCGTGGTGCCATCCCCATATTGCTGAATCGGACGGCCATGGTAGATGCTGTCGGTGAATTTATGAATGGCAAGGTCGGGTCTCTGACCGGGTCCGTAAACCGTAAAAAATCTCAGGCAAACCACCCCGAGACCGTAAAGGTGCGAGTAATTGCCGCAGAGGTGTTCTCCCGCCAGCTTGGTGGCCGCGTAAGGGCTCAGTGTTTGAGGAAGAGGCAGGTCTTCAGAAAAAGGAACTTTCCGTGCCAAGCCGTACACGGAAGAGCTGGAAGCAAAAAGAAAAAGGCTGACACCGCCCTGGCGGGCCGCTTCCAGCAAGTTGTTGGTTCCGATGATATTGGTTTCGATATATGCGGCGGGATTTTCAAGAGAGGGCCTCACGCCCGCCCTCGCAGCAATATGGATGACCGCATCAAAGTTTCCGCCAACCAGAATTTTTTTGACAGTGGCTGAATCGCAAATATCGCCCTCGATCACCTGGGCCTTATCGGACCAGTCCGCGATGTTCGCTTCCTTGATCGAACGGGCGTAGTAATCATTAAAATTATCCAGGGCACACACGGTATGGCCGTCTTTCAAACAGCGGCGAATCACATGGGATCCAATAAAGCCGGCACCTCCGGTCACAAGAATTTTCATTCCGATCAACCTAGCGGGCCAACGAAAAGCACGGCAAGGCCATTCTCAAAAACCCGCTTTCTCATTTGACGCCGGACGGCCACCGGCGTATTTCCAATAATCATGCAAGACAGTGAAAAAGAAGATCGGTTGATTCGTGCGGCACTCATCGGGGGCGCTTCCTTGGCA
>JBGSPC010000229.1:0-2247 GCA_041738805.1 Terrimicrobiaceae bacterium
CCTACAGCGAACTGCGGGACAACATCCTCGCGGCAAAACCGTTTACCCCGTTCTTGTCCCTGATTTGCGGAACCGAACGAGGGGAAGTCGCCCGGATCGAGAAACCATCCCAAGACATCGCCACCTGTGTTCGCGCCACCAAACGCAGTCCACACTTGGCCCTCTCGAACCACTACGTCCACAGGGACCATCGTTCGCTCAACACCGAAACCGAATGGGAAGACGAGGACGGTCAGGCATGGATGAGCGACACCCACGAAAGATTCAGTGAAGTCCACCGCATGGCGCAAGAAGCAGAAGGCTGCAAACGCATCCCCGGTTTGGGAAACTTCGATGAAGAACCCGTGTGCAATGATGGCACCGTCCATCTGGCCCTCATGCGACCAGCCACCGGCACGTTGAAATTCAAAAACTACGCGCCACGATGAAGGATTCCAACACCTGCCCACACTGCCTTCGAAGAAACCGGATCGAGAATTCCTGTTGTGGATATTGTAGCCAGACCATTGTTCTTCCGGCGGATGGTGCCATCTCACTCTGGCGTCTCGGATCCGTCCGTGACGGGCTCATTGGCAGCTTGGCACGGGCCATTACCGAGGTTCTCTCAATTCCCTGCGTCATCCAATCCGCCATTATGGACGAACGCCCCAGCCTCAGGCCTGGCTGGAAGGGCATTTCCTCGAATGTCTTCCTCCGGCAAACCCACAATAGATGCAAGAAGCGGGAGGTTGCGGCAGTGGGGATCACCGAAAAGAACATCGTTCCCTCCGGCAGTTACAACTTCCTCTTTGGATACGCCTACCTTGGGTTGCCTGCTGCAACAGCCAGCATCCATCCTCTCGTGCAGGATGATCCCACGGAAGAACTCCTCGTCGAGCGGTTGGCAAAGATCACTCTCCATGAACTGGGCCACACCTTCGGTCTCGACCACCATTCCTACGAGGAAGACGAAGATTGCCTGATGGTCGGAGACGAAACCATCGATTGCCTGGATGCGGTGGATTCAGGAAACATCCGGTTCTGTGAGGTATGCACCGCTGGGATTGAGAGGAACCGGCGGATGAGAAATGCAAAGAAGGCTTGAAATGCTCCTTCCTGCTCACGCTCTGGAGAAGAAACCTGTCTGCCCGTGGGGCGGGTTTCTTTTAGCTGCCAGAGAAAGAAAACCTTACTGCACTTTGTAAACCGTTGGGTCCGTGGGATGCCTTACCTTCCTCATTTCAAAATCCGGACCAATCGCCAGGAAACCCTGATAAATAAGGGCTGCGCGGGTCTTGCATGGTTCTGGCCCGGTGATCTAGCCGCCTTCCTGGACGCAACCATCTGTTAACCAACCGGTCAGAGCTTCGAATCCGATGTGGACCCCCACGTCGAGCAATGGCGAAAAGGCCCAGATCGCCGGGAGCCATCGGGAGAACTGGGACGTGAATCAGGCTCGAAAAGGCCAGAATTTTTGTCATTTTGCTCGCCTATGGCGGAGCCGATCAGGGTACTTTTTGTCTGCGGCAGAAATCGAAGGAGAAGCCCGACTGCTGAGCTGATCTTTAGGTCCGATCCCAGAATATCTGTCCGATCAGCCGGGACAAGCGAGAGCAGCAAACGAAGGCTCACGAAAAAAGACCTGGTCTGGGCAGATCTCGTTCTGGTCATGGAACGCAAGTACGCGGCGAGGATCAGAGCAATGGTTCCCGGCGAATCGCTCCCTCCAATAAAATCGCTCGATATTCCAGATGAGCACGAATTCATGGCCCCGGATTTGATCAATCTCCTCACTACCGCAGTGGAGCATGAACTAAACGCTGACGGTTGATGAAGTCCGTTTGAAAAAATCGCTTTATTGCAGCGTCCATTTTTGATTTGTTACTCATTTAACCCCAATGAACTATTACTACGCAGACCACTCCAATCAAGCCATAGGCCCAATTTCAGAGAAGGAACTCCATGAATCAGTGAGGAGAGGTTTAGTGAGTCCGGCGACAATGATTCTCGTGGCGGGCACTGATAGTTGGAAGCCATACCACTTGGTATTTCCACAACAGTTTGCCTCGCCAGTAAGTGCTCCACCACCGCCACCGCCAATTCTCCATTCACAGTATCCACAACCCCCAGTATCAGGTTCCTCATCCCTAGCTACTTGGTCGTTGATCCTCGGGATTTTTTCGCTATTTGCATGCACATTTATTACGGGTTTGCCTGCAATTATTTGCGGTCATGCCCACCGCAAAAAGATCAAAATGGGTATGGTAA
>JBGSPC010000260.1:0-44609 GCA_041738805.1 Terrimicrobiaceae bacterium
TCACATTTGTCTTCACCGACATCGTCGGTAGCACAAGACTTTGGGAGAAATATCCTGCGGATATGGGAAACGCCGTCCGACAGCATGATGCTCTCTTGCGGGACATCTTTGAGAGTGCCGGCGGGTTCGTCTTTAAAACCGTGGGGGATGCCTTTTGTGTGGCTTTTGAACTTCCCGCCTCTGCCATCCGCGCCGTTGTGGAAGTTCAACGCCAGCTGGCGGCCAAGGATTGGGGCGCCTTGGGAGGGCTTGCTGTCCGCGCCGGTGTTCATTCCGGGCCTGCGGAATTTCGCAACAAAGATTATTTTGGCGGGACCTTAAACCGTGCTGCCCGCATTGAGGCCGCCGCGCATGGCGGTCAGATCCTGGTTTCGGGTGTGACGCGGGAGCTGCTTCAAGATGACCCGCCCGAATCTGTGGGGTTTCGGGATTTGGGGGCCCATCGGTTGAGGAGTTTGGAACGCCCGGAGCAACTTTTCCAGATCCTTGCCGAGGGACTCATCCCGGATTTTCCAGCTCCCAAAAGCATGGAGGTGCTTCCCAACAATCTCCCCATCCAAACCACGAGCTTTATCGGTAGGGACAAAGAAATGGATGGGGTCTCGACCGCGCTCGAAAGCCGCACCCGACTTTTGACTCTTGTGGGCACAGGCGGCACCGGGAAAACCCGGTTGGCGATTGAGTCCGGTGCCCGGCTCATCGGGGCTTTCCCGGACGGCGTCTGGCTTGTGGAATTGGCGCTTGTGACCGATGCCTCGCGGCTCTTGCAGACCGTGACCGACTCGCTAGGCTTGCGGGAGGAGCCGGGCCGTCCGCTTCTTGAAACCCTGCTGGGATTTTTGAGCTCAAAAAAATTGTTGCTGATCCTGGACAATTGCGAACAGCTCACCGGTTCGGTTGCATCTTTGGCTGCTGAGCTTCTGAGGACTTGTCCCTCGCTGAAAATCCTCGCGACGAGCCGGCATTCCCTCGGGCTGGCAGGTGAGGTTTTCCTGCCCGTCCCCCCATTGGGAATTCTGGATATTCACCGTGAGGAGTTGGGAGGTCCCGGGTTTGCGGCACGTGTGGCAGGTTATGATGCCGTGAAACTTTTTGTCGAGCGGGCGGCGGTCGTTCACCCGGAGTTCACCGTGACCACGGACAACGCTCCCGCCATCGCGGAAATCTGCAGCCGACTGGACGGGATCCCTCTCGCCATCGAACTCGCTGCAGCGAGAGTCCGCCTTCTGGACGTCAAACAAATTGCGGAACGGTTGGTGGATCGCTTCCGATTGCTTCGCGGAGGAAACACCGACCGTCTCCCTCACCAGCAGACCCTGCAGGCTTTGATTGATTGGAGCTATGATCTTTTGTCTGATGCTGAAAAGCATGTCTTGTGTCGCATGGGGGTTTTTATGGGCGGCCGGAGCCTCGAGGCGATCGAGTATGTGTGCAGTTCCGATGGTGTTGACCGCGATGACGTTCTCGACCTCTTACAGCAGCTGATTGAAAAATCCCTCGTCAGCGTTGAAGAAACCGACCAGGGCACCCGCCGCTACACGATGCTCGAATCCGTGTGGCACTACGCCCGAAACAAGCTCAAGGATCAGGGAACGGAAAAGCACTTTCGGAACCGTCATCTGGAATATTTTTTGAAGGCCGCTGAAGAAGCCGCTCCTCACTATTTGGGGCCTGATCAAAAGCGATGGTTGGAGGATTTCAACGATGACATTTTTAATTTCGAAGCAGCTGTGAATTGGAGTCTGGATTCTTCGCGACCGATCGAGGCCCTTCGCTTCTTGGTTGCGCTGGGGCGTCCTCTGGAGGTTCGGGGATTTCTGACAGAGACCCATCAACTGTTCCCAAGAATCTTTGAGCATGAGGAATCGGCCCCGCCCGGTTTGCGTGCCGAAGCCACCGCCAGTGCGGCACGGTTGGCGTGGGCCATGGATTCTTATGTGGAGGCCGCCGAGCTATTTGCCAAAGCTGAGGCGCTTGCCGCCGAGGCCGGGGACCGGGATCTTGAAGGCAGGTGTCATGCCTTTCTTGGCTTCATGGATCGCAGCCAAGGGTTGATCGACGCAGCAGAGGCACGATTCCGCCGCGGTCTGTCGATTGCCAGTGAGACAGGAAGCCTGTCCCTGCGGGCCCTGTCTTTGAGCGGGCTAGGCCGGGTGGCGATGAGTCGCGGGGAATTTGGTTCAGCCCGCGCGATGTCCGAGGAGAGCCTTGCCATGTATCGCACCCAGGGAGATCAATGGGTCATTGGCTTGATCCTTTGGGGAATTGCCCGGGTTGCCATTGCCCAGAATGATATTTCGCGCGCGGAGTCCGCACTCTGTGAGTGGGCCTCGATCCTCCAATCCCTGGGAAACACCTGGATATTGCCCTATGTGATTGAAACCTTTGCGACGGCCGCTCTGGCCTCCAATGAGTTGGACCGGGCGGCCTGGCTTTTTGGTGGAGCTGAAGCCATGCGGGAACGGATGGGGTCCCAACTCACTCCGGATGAAAAAGCCGACCATGAACGGGATATGCAAATCCTTACCTCCCGTTTGGACGAGGAGACGAAAAACCGGCTCTGGCAGGAAGGTGCTCTCGCTTCCGATGAAAAATTACTCTCCGCTGCACGGCGGAACATTTGTCACAGGCAGGAGTGAGGCCCGCGAGGGTGGGAAACCGATGTGGAAAAGTTGGCGTGATAGTTCTCTATAAATAAACCCGGAGGACCCTGGGCCCGATTCCCGTGAGCAGATGCCATGCGATGGTGGACGATTTTTCTGCCAAGTCGCGGGCGTTAATTTCCTGGTTGCCCTGCCGGCCAACCAAAACGACCTCATCTCCCTCGCAGGTGTTGGGCACACGGGTCACATCCACCAGGATTTGATCCATGGTGATCCGCCCGAGTACGGGGCAATGCAGTCCGCCCACGAGAACGGTGGCTCCCTGCCCCGAGGCCTGGCGCGGATATCCATCGCCATACCCGACACTGATTGTGGCCACGCGCATGGAGCGGTCCGTTGTGAATGTCCGGCCATAACTGATGGTCCGTCCTGCCGGGAGAGAACGCAGAAGGAGAATCCGGGCTTTCCACGCAAGAGCAGGCCGCAGTTTTTTTTGATGCTCCGCGGAGTCTGCGATGCCGTAGAGCGAAAGCCCCAAACGCACGATCTGGGTGGCATGTTCGGGATAACCAAAAATTCCTGCACTGTTCAGGACATGGACTTTGAACGAGGAGTGAAACTGACGGGCATTGCCAACAAATTCTGAGAACAGTCGTAGCTGTTGCCGTGTGAACTCCGGGTCCTCGGTTGGTGAGGGAAGATGCGTGGAGATGCTGTGCAGATGGACCCGCGGGAGAGTCAAAATCTTCTGAAGCTCGGAGATGGCTTCTTCATGCCAACAGCCAATGCGGCCCATTCCCGTGTCCACTTTGAAATTGATCCGGCTTTCGGAGGTGAGGGCGTTATACGCGGAGGCCTCAGCAAATGAGGAAACAGTCACAATGGTGTCCGCCTCGGCAGCCGCCTCACGCTCGGTTGGCAGGCAGGGACTGAGCAGCAGGATGTCGCGTCCGGTCGTGCCCAAGGCCACGGCTTCGGCAAGATTTGCCACACCAAGGTAATCGACCTGATCGCCCAAGGCTCTGGAGACTTGCAAAGCCCCGTGCCCGTAGGCATTGGTTTTGATCACTGCCAGGATTTCTGCAGCAGGATCGATGAGTGAGCGGGCGACGGAAAGGTTGCTGCGGATCGCGCCCAGGTCGATCTCCGCCCACGTTCGGGCCAGATCATGCATTCAGAGCAGGAAAAGGCGGTTGCTGTGGTTCCGGTGAGCCGACACGCGGCACAAAAACGTATTCCATGCCGGCAGCCTTGGCGGATTCAATGCCGGTCGGGCTGTCTTCAAAAACAAGGCAGTGCTCCGGCGATACGCCGAGTCTTGCTGCAGCCACCAGGAAGGGGTCAGGAGCCGGTTTGCCATTCTCATAGTCCTCCGCACAGATCACCGCATCAAACCAGTCATGGATCTTCAACAAATCAAGCGTGGCAACGACCAACTCACGGTGACCACCTGAAGCAACGGCCATCGGAGCAAATCCGCGTGTGCGGCGGGCAATATCCACCACAGGATCAATGGC
The DNA here is from genome assembly GCA_041738805.1 of Terrimicrobiaceae bacterium. Taxonomy (GTDB): domain Bacteria; phylum Verrucomicrobiota; class Verrucomicrobiia; order Chthoniobacterales; family Terrimicrobiaceae; genus JAJTZA01. The sequence continues at coordinate 4,121 of JBGSPC010000260.1, forward strand.
CTCCACCTCGTGCAAAAGCTCCAGGAAATACCTCTCCTTGCGCTGGGCTGTTTCAACCGGAGGCATGGACAGCCCACAGCGTTCGTTCAGTAAAGCAATAATGTCCACAGCCGGGCGCCCGCCCCATTCATAAAAAACGGTCTCCGGGAACTCGGCTCCTTCCTCGGTCATCGCGCGGGTCCAGGCACGAAAATGAAGTGGCATCGTATCAGCCAGCGTTCCATCACAATCAAAAATATAACCTGAAAATTTGCGGTTTGGAATTTCGAGGATCATAAGAATTCAGCAGGACTTGCATCGCCCGAAAAATTCGAGCGAATGCGTTAAATCTCTAAAGCCGTAACGTTTGGAGATCGTGTCCTCGAGTTTCCCCAAGGGGCAGGGCTCTGAGATCAGGACGACTTTTCCGCATTCGGTGCAGACCACATGGTCATAATGGCGTGAGGGATCGTGGAGTTCGTAAAAGCTGGAGGAGCGCTGAAGATTGACTTTTTGCACCAGTCCCAGCTTTTCCAGCAGCGTCACCATGCGGAAAACCGTGGCGTAATCGGGACCGGTTTTGCCGTGTGTGCTGAGTTCCCGGATTTCTTCGAGGGAGAGCGGGTGGTCAGCCTCAAAAAAAACCTCAAGAATTCTTGTGCGTCCAGGCGTGATCCGAAGTCCCTCGGAACGCAGCAGGTCAAGGATCGATTCCAGGGTAAAACCCGTTCGGCCCGGACTTTTTGAATGATGATGCGTGGATCTCGCCATGGAGAAAATACTGCTTTTCAAGCCTGGCGTCCGCAACAACTTTTGAATTTTTTGCCGCTGCCGCAGGGGCAGGGATCATTGCGCCCGGCTTTTGGGACCTCCCGCTTCATGGCTTGTTGCAGATTCAGTGTATCTCTGGCCTTGGCATCCTGGGGAGGGGCGACCGGTTTGGCCGTTGTCGATTCGCCACCGGCGGTGAGGGAATGCCCCATACCACCAAGCATTTGCTCAAAGGCCTGCAAATTGGTTGTGCTACGGAACAGATTGTTGAGGACCTCGAATTTGATGTTGTCCATTAACTCGCTGAACATGAGATACGCCTCATTTTTGTATTCCACGAGCGGATCTTTTTGAGCAAAGGCCCGGAGGTAAACGGCTTCTCGCAGCCCATCCATGGCGTAGAGGTGTTCCTGCCAGAGCCGGTCCACGGCGTTGAGAATCACATAACGCTCCAGGCCCCGGAGCGCTTCCGCATGCTCCATGGAGGCCTTGCGGTCATAGGCTTCACGAACCACGCCCACCAGATAACTGACGACCTGGTCTGTGGTTTTTTCTTCCAGCGCGGCTTTTTCCGCTGACAGCCCGAGCGGGAAGGTGGTGTTGATCCACGTGAGCAATCCGGTGCGGTCAGGTTCCTCGCCTTCCACATCCAAATAGTCACGGACCTTTTTTGGAACGGCTTCGTCGATCACCTCAAAAATGAGAACACGCGGATCATCACTGTCAATGACCTCCTGACGGAACCCATAAACAACTTCGCGCTGTTGGTTCATCACGTCATCAAATTCGAGCGTCCGGCGGCGCATCATGTAATTCCGTTGCTCGACCCGTTTTTGAGCGGTTTCCACGGATTTATTCAACCAGGGATGCTCGAGTTCCTCGCCTTCTTCCAGACCGAAAGTCTCCATGATTTTGGTCATCCGGTCGGCAGCCCCGAAATTCCGCATCAACTCATCCTCAAAACTCACATAAAACCGGGACATGCCGGGATCGCCCTGACGGGCGCAACGTCCCCGCAGCTGACGGTCAATGCGCCGGCTTTCGTGACGTTCCGTTCCAATCACGTAAAGCCCGCCGAGGTCGGCAACACCTTCGCCGAGTTTGATGTCTGTTCCGCGGCCGGCCATGTTTGTGGAAATTGTGATGGCTCCTTTGAGCCCGGCTCGAGCGACAATTTCAGCCTCCTGCATGTGGAATTTGGCATTCAGGACATTGTGGGGGATTTTTTCCCGCTTCAACATCCGCCCCAACAACTCGCTGGATTCCACACTGGCCGTTCCGACAAGCACGGGTTGGCCTTTGGAGTAAGCAGCTTTGATGGCCTCAATAGCCGCATTGTATTTCTCGCGGCGGGTTTTGAAGATCCGGTCATTTTCATCAACCCGCTTCACCACCCGGTTGGTGGGGATCACGTTGACATCGAGCTGATAGATATCGTGAAACTCATTCGCCTCGGTCTCTGCGGTTCCAGTCATGCCTCCGAGCTTTTGGTAAAGGCGGAAATAATTTTGGATGGTGATCGTGGCAAGGGTCTGCGTTTCACGGTCGATCTGGACGCCTTCTTTGGCCTCCACCGCCTGATGCAGACCATCGCTCCAGCGGCGGCCAGGCATCTTGCGGCCTGTGAATGTGTCCACAATCATGACCTTGTTCTCCTCGACGACGTACTCGACGTCTTTTTCGTAGAGGCAGTAGGCCTTCAGGAGTTGTGTGATGTTATGAATCCGCTCGGCCTGGTTGTCCGTGTGCTGTTGACGTTGAGCCTTTTTCTGAACCTTTTCGGCATCGGTGAGAGAGCGGTCGTTGTCGATATCCGCAAATTCCGTGAGCAGGTCCGGAAGCACAAATGCATCGGGATCATCGGGGTTGAGGTAATCACGCCCTAGTTGAGTGAGATCCGCATCATGCTGACGCTCCTCAATCGTGAAGTAGAGTTCCTCCTTCAGGTCAACCAGCGCGGCCTTTCCTTCGGTGTCTTTGTAAAATTCCAACTCCGCTTTTTCAATCAGCCGACGTAACTCCGGTTCCTCCATGGCCCGCAGCAATCCTTTGTTACGAGGCTGCCCGAATTTCAACTTGAGAAGAGTCCGTCCGGCCATGGCCAGATTCCCCGCGTCAAATAACTTTTTAGCTTCGACGGAGAGATCATTACAAAGAGCAGTCTGCTTGCGGACGAGTTGCTCCACCAAGGGCTTGAAACGATCGTATTGGTGGGTTGAGATCGTTGCGGGACCGCTGATGATGAGAGGGGTGCGGGCCTCGTCAATCAGGATCGAATCAACCTCATCCACAATGGCGTAATAGTGGGGGCGCTGAACCTGCTGCTCCCTGCTGGTCGCCATGCCGTTATCCCGCAAGTAATCGAAACCGAATTCGCTGTTGGTCCCGTAGCTGATGTCGCATTGATACTGGGCTCTCCGGAGTTCCGGGTGCTGGTCATTTTGAATGATGCCAATCGTCAGTCCAAGAAACTGGTAAAGTTGCCCCATCCACTCCGCATCGCGCTTGGCGAGATAGTCGTTCACGGTCACAACATGCACACCGCGCCCGGTCAGCGCGTTGAGATAGACCGGAAGAGTGGCCACCAGGGTTTTACCCTCGCCGGTGGCCATTTCTGCAATGCGTCCCTGGTGCAGGACCATCCCGCCGATGAGCTGGACGTCAAAGTGAACCATGGCCCATGTCATGGGCTGATCACACACGGTGAACGTCTGTTTTCGCTCCGTCAGACGGCGGGCCCCATGTTTCACCAATGCAAAGGCCTCCGGCAAAATCTCCTCCAACCGCTGGGCAAGGGCCGCATTGTCCGTGATGGCTGACAGCTCGGTTTTCCATGCCGACGTCTTGGCCCGCAGATCATCATCCGAGAGTCCGGCAAGCCCGGCCTCGATTTCGTTGATCCGTGCCACGATGGGCTCCATGCGGCGCAGTTCCCGCTGGTTCTTGGAACCAACGATCTTTTTGAGTATCCAGGAAATCATTGAGTAGCCCGCCAATAAACACCCTCCCGCTCACAATGTAAACTCTCTGTGATGAGCATTTCACTGCAGGGATATTGGCATCGGCTTCCTGCGAAAAATCCTGCAAAGGCCCAGCCTGTAGTGAATGCGGGCTGGTTTTCCCGTTTAGGCGGTACATCTGTAGCGCCTGAACGGGAGATCATCTCGTCGAAAGCCTTGAAATGATACTCCGGCTCTGAGTCGCTGAGTCTTGCAGAAGCTTTGGGATTGCGGCATGCTTTGGTTCAACAATGTCTGACGAGCCCCCTACAAGTTATCTGGAATCCATTTGTGCGGCGGCGGAGCAGTCTGGGGCTTCGGATGTGTTGCTTCACGAGGGGCGGGTGCCATTTGTCAGGGTGGGAGGGCGTTTGGTCGGTTTGGAGGCGGCGTTTTTGGATCGCGCATTTTTTGAGGACCTTTGGCGGATGACAGGAGCGGGGGAAGCCGCCTTGGATTTTGATGCCAGCTTTGTGTCGGAGGGAGGGGTGCGTTTTCGCGTGAACCTCTTGACGTCTCTTGGCCAAAGGGGTGCTGTGTTGCGCAGGATTCCGGCGGAGATTCCTGACCTGGATTCGTTGGGGGTTCCCTCAGAGATTCTTCGGGAATGGGGGGGATCGCGGTCCGGCCTCATCCTTGTCTGCGGGGCGGCTGGCTCCGGCAAAAGCACGACTTTGGCGGCGTTGCTTGAATGGATGAACGCCACCTCCGCGAGGCATGTGGTGACCATTGAAGATCCCATTGAATTTTCGTTCACCGACCGGCAATGCCTCTTCACCCAGCGCGAGGTGGGGATTGACACCCCCTCTTTCGGGGAAGGGCTGCGCCGGGCTTTGCGGCAGAACCCTGACGTGATTTTTATTGGCGAAATCCGGGATGCGGGGGCAGCCACAACAGCTTTGCAAGCCTCCGAAACCGGACACCTTGTGCTGGCCACGCTGCACTCGGCGACAGCCCCCGAGGCGGTGGAGCGCTTGGAGAGTCTGTTTCCTCCCGAGGCCCGGGACGGCATTCGGAGGACCCTGGCCGCCCAGTTATTGGGAATTTTGTGTCAGAAGCTCCTTCCGGCCGTCGACGGCAGCCAGGCGCTCGCGGTGGAATTTTTGTCCAACCTCGGAGCTCCCACCAAATACATCGCAGAGGGAAGGGTCCCGGAACTGGCAGACGCAATCAACCGGGGCGACGGTCACTCCACCCGCGGGTTTCTCTCTTCCCTTGCTGAGCTTGTTCGTGCCGGGCGGTTGAACGAAGAAACGGCCTTGTCGGCGGCATCCAGTCCTCAGGAGTTGCAGAGAATTCTCCGTGGGGTAGTTTCCTCCTCAGCCAGCACCCGAAGATAATTTTCCATGCCAGACATCGTTGAACTCCTCACCCAATCCGTAGCCCAAGGGGCCTCGGATCTCCACATCACGGCGGCGGCCCCACCTTTGTTTCGTATTGATGGAAGCCTGCTTCCCGCAGGAGAGGAGACTCTGGACGCCGATTCCTGCCGCGACATGATTCTTGGGATTCTCACCGAAAGCCAACGGGCAAGACTCGAAGAGGAGTGGGAATTGGATTTTGCGGTTCAGGTTGAAACCGTGGGGCGTTTCCGGGGAAATGCCCACTACAGCCGGGGAGCGCTGGAAGCTGCGTTCCGTTATATTCCAGAAATGATTCCCGACCTGGATTCGCTGGGCCATCGCCCTGCGGTTTTCGATCTTTGCGAACGGCGGCGAGGACTGATTCTCATGACCGGGATCACAGGGTCCGGCAAAAGCACCACGCTGGCTGCGATGCTGAAATACATCAGCGAGCGGATGGCCGGGGTGATTGTTACCGTGGAGGATCCCATTGAATTTTTGTTCAGCAACGCCCGCAGCGTGATCAAACAACGGGAGGTCGGAAGCGACACCCACTCCTTTGCGGAGGCCCTCAAACGGGCCATGCGTCAGGACCCTGACGTGATTCTGGTGGGCGAAATGCGGGATCCCGAAACAATCAGCGCCGCGATCACAGCCGCCGAAACCGGTCACCTGGTCTTGGGAACACTCCACACCATTGATGCGCCGAAGGCCATTGACAGGATGGTGGATGCGTTTCCTTCCGAGCAGCAGGCTCAAATCATTGCCCAGCTCGCGAACGCGCTGGAGGCCGTGATCTCGCAGCGCCTGCTCCCTCATGAATCCGGGAAAGGCCGGGTGCTCGCGACGGAAATTCTCGTTGCCAACACTGCTGTCCGGGCCTCGATCCGGGAAAGACGATGGGAACAATTGGTGGGTTTGCTCGAAATCGGTGCCAAAGACGGCATGCACACCATTGACGACTCACTCGCTGAGCTTTACGCCTCCCGCGCGATCAGCAAGGAGGAAGCGCTCGCCAATGCGCGGGACAAGGATCGTTTTCTGTCGGTGGCACGGGAACCGGCGGCGAAAAAGGGGTTGTTTCGATGATGAGGGTTTCTCCGCTCCGCTTTTGGAGGGGCTTTGTGGAAGGGATTGGCTGCAGAGCCAGGAAGTGGTGTTTTATATGGAAGCCGGCCCCGCAGGTGCGGGACGAGCGGTCCCAGGTTCTGTTTGTTGCAATTGCTCTTTATTTGATCCCAAGCGCTCAGGCCCTCGATCTCCGGTATCCCCCGACCCCGGCCCAGAGAGCCGAGTTAATTCAAAAAGGTTGGCCGGAAGGACGGGAAATTTTGTCTCAGAGTTTAGAGGAAGGCTACTTGCCCGGTATGGCCGGGCGGGCGGGAAGTTCCGGCACCAGCGGATACCGTCAGTGGCTTAATCTGTGGAAGTGGTTTGATCTGCTCTCACGATCTGAATCGGCGGAAGCGATGGTCCTGACCCGGCGACACTTGCTCATTTTACCCGGTCAGGAAAAACCGATCCTGCTTCCGGTGGGGCGAGTTGCTACCGATGAGATGGTTCCCGTCTCGGAGGAGCGGGCGGCCCAGTTTCTGTCAGAACCCCAAATCCGCGCTGAAATCCTCGGAATGATTTTACCCCCCGGAATTCCCGACCCGAAAGATGCGCCCGTGGCGAATCGGTTTGATCAGGAGCTTCTGGCCTCATGGGTTGCCGATCCGGTTTTCTCTGATTTGCTTTTCAGCACGATCACTCCTGAAGACTATGCCCCCGGCGTGCTGTGGAATCTCAAAGAAATCCAAACCGCCCATCCTCAAGCCTTCAAAGATTACACTGCGCTGGCCATCGCTATTGCGGTTGTTTACGACTCCAAAATTCCGGCCCATTGGCCACACCATCAGGTGGACCGGGCACTCGTGCCGATTGCCGAAACTTCATCTGCCGCCTGGTTCAAGAGGTGGGTCGACGCCAATGACTCCAACCACCTCCTGGCGGACATCAAACTCATGAGGCCGGGGCATTTGAAATTTGTGGTGGATGCACCGGTCAGCGAAACCGAATACACATGGGCTCTCAAAAATGCACGCTTCCCGCGTTCGGATTTCGGACGGGCTTTTTCGGCGGTGAAATACCATCACAGCAGGATATCGGATCAGAATTTCGTGTGGAACGCCGGCGACTACACGCTGGCAAACATTTTGGACCGGGGGGGAATCTGTGTGGATCAGGCCTACTTTGCGATGGTGGCAGGCAAGGCCCGCGGGATCCCGACCCTTTATTTTACGGGTCAGGGTGCGGATGGGGGGCACGCGTGGTTCGGCTACCTGAAATCCGGAGACCGCTGGGAAATGGATGCCGGGCGATATGAAAACCAGAACTATGCGGTGGGTAATGCGCTTGATCCACAGAATTGGAAACCCATCAGCGACCACGAACTCAAATCGCTCGCGGAGGGGTTTCGTGACAAAGCCCCCTTCGCTGCCGCCCGTGATGACCTGCTCCTTGCGCGTTTGTTCGAGGAACGGGGAAATCAGGCCCTGGCCGCCAAAGCCTATGAGAGTGCCGTGAGTGTTTGCCCCCAATACCCCGAGGCATGGGCCGAACGCGGCAGCTTTCTTGAGAAGTCCAAGGCCGCTCCCACGCTCCAAAAATCTTTTCACGAAACCGCCCTCAGGCAGTTCCAAAACCAGCGGGATCTGCGGGTTCGTCATCAACAGGCCCTGGTTCGCATTGCCCGTGAAGAAGGCGATTCCGCCGGTGCCGATGCGATTGAACGTCAAATCGTGTCCCAGAACCGCCGCTTGCGCTCAGACCTGAGCGTCAATGCCGGGGCCAAACGCTTGATGACCTTGCTTGAGGAGGAAAAGGTGGATGATGCATTTACGGAATACCGCCGCTTGCTGGGAAGCCTTAAACAAACCGGAGGTGGCAACTTTTTTTATGACATTGTGGTGCCTTTTGCCGGGGTATTGGTCGAGGAGGGCCAAAGTCCCCGTGCCATTGAAGCGGTCTCACTGGCTAAAAAAGCCCTTCGCCCCGAGAGTGGAAGTATCCTTGATCAGGATTTCGACAAACTGGAGGAGCAGATCAAAAAGGGTGGAAAGTCCCCTTAGCCTTCTCCTCAAGCTTGCAGATCCGGATAGGCAATGGAACATTGTGTCGCTATGCCAGAATTGATTGCACCCGGAGACAAGGCCCCTGACTTTCAGGGCGTGGCGGTTGGTGGAGAATTTGGAGACGGAAAGACGGTGGGGTTGTCGGATTTTGTCAGGCGGACCCTCATTCTTTATTTCTACCCCAAAGATGACACCCCGGGTTGCACCCAGCAGGCCTGTTCTCTGAGGGATCGTTATCAGTCGCTCATTGATGGCGGGGCCGTTGTCCTTGGCGTGAGTGCCGACAATGAGGAAAGCCACCGCAAGTTTATCGCCAAGCACAACCTGCCCTTCGCACTTTTCAGCGATCCCTCCAAGGCCATTTTGGAAGCCTATGGAGTCTGGGTGGAAAAAAGCATGTATGGAAAAAAATACATGGGCGTGGAGCGCAGCACGTTTGTGATCCGCCCGAACGGCCAGATCAAATCGGTTTTCCGAAAAGTCAAACCCGCCGAACACACGGAGATTCTCCTCAACTCTTTCAAACATTTTGAACCGTGAACAAATGCTCGGTCTTTATGACCGGTTAACAGGTCTGATTGAAAAGTTGCCTGGAGGAATTCAGAAGCCGGTGCTTCGGGAGCTGGTGCCCATCCGGGAGATGTTTCTTGAGTTGCGGCCCGCGCGGTTGATGCTGGTTGGAGCGGAGGGTCGCAGTGCACACGAATTGTTATTGGGATTCACCAATGGCGACCCGGTCCAGGCCGCTGCCAGTGACAATGGTTGGCGCACCTATGAGATCGAGGATCGCGGTCATGTGCAGATCCTGGATGCCCGCAGCGATGTGCCCCAAAACTTTGTGGAGACCGCCCTCGCCCGCTTCGCTCCCGATGCCATCATTTTCCTTCGTGAGTCCGTCCTCCCGCCACCCGATTGTCTCTCCGGTGTGGTTGCCCGGGTGTCTTTGTGTGACCGTGGGGTGCCCTTGTTCGGACTGGCTTTGGGAGGGGGAGACCGGAGTCGCCTCTCTGCGGAAATTGCCATTGAGCGAGAATTGGCCTCACGAAAAACCGCCACCTACCGGGACACGGACATGGACGACTTTGTCGAGGCTGTGTGTGCAGCGTTGCCAAATGCGGCCAAGCTCGAGTTTGCCCGTCTGACGGGTGCCCGCAAAGCCCAGGCCCACATTGCATCCTCCCTTCTGAAATCTTTCACGGCGGTCTGTGGGGTCATTGCCTTGCAACCCATCCCTCTGGCTGATCTTCCCATCCTCACGGCTCTGCAAACCCTCATGGTGGGCCTGATTATTCAAACGACGGGAAGGAAGGCGGGCCCTCGTTTGGTGGGAGAGTTCATCGCTGCTCTCGGAATCAACATCGGCGCTGGTATCTTGTTCCGTGAGGGGGCACGGGCCATCGTGAAAGTTGTTCCCTTTTGGGGAAATGCCGTCAGCGGTTTTGTGGCCGGTGCCGGAACTTACGCCATCGGCCGGGCAGCCATTGCGTATTTCATTGAAGATATTCCCCTCACCGAAACCCGCAAAATCTTCAAGCGTTTGTTGCCGAACAAAAAAATTATCAAAGAAGCATTGGAGAATCAGCCCAAGACCCCTCCGCCTCTCCCGCCGGAATAGACTGAAATAGGTCCCGGCTTTTACACCCCGGCCAGCCGCCTGCGCCTGGCCAGGAGGCCCATGGAAGCAAGTGCCATCAGTCCCATCACAGAGGGCTCCGGCACCACACTCACGGGGTCATAAATACCGATTTCCCAGCTCGTCACGTACTGATTGTCAAAAAAGACAGAGTTAACAAGCGGACCAGTGCCCAATCGATCAGCATAAGGAATCGAGTAGGAGCCGTTGGTGGACGCTTTGTAAATTTCGTTTCCCCATTGATTGTAATAATCCGCGTTTGACTGCACTTCCGAGAAAGCCTGAAGAGGATCAAGCTTCCACCACTCATTACTTGGCATGTCGTTGAGGGGAGTCCCATCAACAACCATGGTGTTGGCGAGAAATCCCATCAAGATGGCACTCGTGATTTCACCGATGGCCAGATTCTGGGTGGTGTTGAAAGCGCCGGAGGTGGTGATGCCGTTGGTCGGGTCATTGATGTATGTCTCAAAGTTCGTCCAACCCACCCCAAAATTGACATCGTCCAAGTACTGTCCAAAAGCTTGGCCATAAACAATGCCATTGAAGTTATCCACATTGGTCATGTCGATTGTGACCGAGGCATCTGAAAAGGTTGGACCCGGGGTGAAGGTGCCGTTTCCGTTATCCTTAATTTCCGTGCTGATGTTTCCGCTGAGCACCAGCGCGGTGGGGTTGCCGCTACCATCGGTGTTGAAGCTGGTTGTCAGGTTCAGTGTGAAATTATAGTTCGTGGAGTTGTCCGCACTATTAAAGGCATTGGCGTTTTGGATTGTGTTCGAGATCCCACTCGTGTTTGCAGCCTCCATGTAGGGAATAAAGCTCTGAAAGGGAGGCACCTGTGCCGGTGGATACGTGGAGGGGCCAACGAAACGGAGTGTGGTGCCGCTGCCATCGACAATTTTGCTGGCCGGCGAGACAACCTCCAATGCAGAATAAATCCCGGCCGTGGTTTTGTTAAACTGGGTCTGTTGGAGCTGGGCCTGGTCCGCGTAACTGGTGATGGAGAGCGGGGCTGTGAAGTAGTTGATATTGGTCAGGTTTCCTTGATCCCCGTTTCCTCCCGTTCGGGTGATTTCAAAATTCTGAAAAACATTCAACCCACCCGCAGAATTGGAGAAAAATCCGGGGGCCGCCGCCAAACTCGTGAACTGGTTTCCGTAGGTGAGATAGACCGCGACGCTACTGGCAGTTGCCACACGGAAGGTTTGCGACGTGACGTCACCGAGCCGGATTCCATTGGAAAGATAGTTTGTCAGGGTCGAGCCATTCTGGTCATAGGTTCCGTAGGTCAGCCCGGTGCCCCCGTTGTAAGAAATGTTGATGGGCGGCGGGGCGGCACCTCCGCCGTTTGAGAAATATAAATAGATGTCTTCTGACGCCGAACTGCCATCGAAGGAACTGAGATTATTGAAAATCAAATCCAGGTAAGCAGGGGCCTGACTCATCGCCGTTCCACAAGTCAATGTCACCGCTGCCGTGCACATGAGAAAAAGTCGGGAGATCATATACGTATGTATCTCAGATTTTTGTTGTCATGAGTCAAGCTGGTTTATCTTCAATGGTATTCGGGCCTCCGCTGTTGCAATTGCTTAGATACGACGTTATCAGCACATTCATTCCATTCCCGGGCCCAGGTCCACGGAATCCATTCCATGCCAAAACGAGTTTACGTTGACACCAGTCACACCGCCCAAACCAATGCCAGAACAGGCATTCAAATGGTGGTGCGTGGAATGGTGGCGGGGTTGGCCGCCCAAGGATGCGACGTCCATCCTCTGCGCTGGTCCTTCAGGAGAGGCTGCCTGACCCCTTTGAGAGCTGCTTGGGAGCTTAATCTAGGCAGGCCGGTTGGCGGGATTCCCGGCTGGCAACCTTCCGCACTCCTGCAGCCGCAGTTGTGGCCGACATGGATTGATTCACGCGGGATGAATCACAAGACTCCGATTCACCGGCACCCCATCCATGCAAAGAATTTTAAGGATGGGTGGCTGATCCTTCCGGAGTTGATGTCAGGCGGGCACGCAAGAATTCTGAAACAATACGCCGGAAAGCAGCGCATGCGTGTTGCCGGAGTTTTTCACGATGCCATCGCCTGGTTCCATCCCGAGCTGGTATGGCACTGGACGCGCGAACAACACGCCGATTATATGCTGGCATTCTCAGAGCTTGATGTGGTCATCGCGGTCTCTGAGTATTCGGCGCAGCAATACCGTGAGTTCTTGAGGTCCCAAGGGCGTTCGGCCCCGCCTGTCAGAGTCTGCTCACTGGCTGCAGAAATATCCCGGAGCCCTCGCGAGACGAAAACGCCGGGAGGCTCAAACGGCACCGTGCGAATCCTTTGTGTGTCGACCTTGGAACCCCGGAAAAATCATTTCCGAATCCTGAATGCTTTTCAGATGGCCAGTGGCCGGTCGCAGGGGAAAAAGCTCGAGCTTCACTTGGTGGGGGCTTCTTATGAGGGCGCCCCGGAAATCGCCGGCGCGGTGCGCACCCTGACCCAAAAGAATCCATCCATTTTTTGGCATGAGAATGTCTGTCCCGAGAAATTGCACGATCTCTACCAGCAGTGCGATTTTTCGGTCTTTGGATCCTGGATTGAAGGATTTGGTTTGCCCGTGGTGGAAAGCCTGTGGTTTGGAAAGCCCTGCCTTTGCTCTCATCAGGGGGTGATGGCAGAAAACGCCAGGGGAGGCGGATGTCTCACCGTGGATGTTCAAGACACGGAAGCTCTCACAGTTGGCATGCTCCGCTTGGCTTGTGACGGGGAACTTCGCGCAAAACTTTCTAAAGAAGCGGCGGCAAGGACGATGAAAACATGGGATGAGTTCGGCGCTGAGATTCTGGAAATATTGGATGAACTCCCACGCTCCGGACCGGATGCAAGAAGCATGGACTCTTAGGTGTCTCCCAGCGCTCCGGATGATCCGTTAAAAACTTTGGAAACGTTCGTCGATCCTGATGAGGCGCTGGCGCACCCTGGTCAAAACACTCTCCGGACTCATGATCATCCTTAGTCCGGCTTGTGCTTGCAGACCAAGCTGTTTGGCCTCGATCGGATGCTCATATGCCCAGCGCATCAACTCAGCTGCATGTTCGGTGTCAGGTTCCGCCCACATATTCCCCCGCTCATAGACCCCGTGATCCTGCTGAATTTCAGCAAGCTGATAGCGAACAAGAAGGCTGGTTTCGGGGGTTGTGAAGTCGAGGTTGCCGGAATAGCCGGTGGCGATCACGGGTTTCCCGAAGCTCATAGCACGAGCCATTCCAAGCCCAAGCCCCTCGGACCGGTGGAGTGAAACGTAACAGTCGGCCGTGGAAAAAAGCCTCAGCATCCGCGATCCGTCGAGGTGTTCGTTGATCCACTGGACTCTTAGCCCCCGGGTTTCCTGCATGAGTCCGGCAAGTTTTTCCGGATAATGGTGGGAATTGATGGATTTTAAGATCAGAACCGCACGGTCTTCACCGGGGGTAAAGGCGGATCGAAAAGCCTTGATCAGTCCTTCAGGATTTTTGCGCTCGATCACGCTGTGAAAATCAAAGTTGAAGAGGAAGACAAAATCCTCCTCTGCCACACCAAAACCCACACGGTCCGGCTCCGGTGCGGGGAGATCCGGGAAAGGATACCCGATCTGCACGACAGGAACCGGGGAGACAGCCTCCAGGGCTTTTTGGCAGAAAGAGGTGCAGGTCCAAATCTCATCATAATAGTCGAAACAGAAATGCCAGCGGGGAGGGAAGGATTCCAACTCCCAGAACCACAGAGCAATGTTTTTGCGGTTCCGGAAATATTTTGGCCCTTTGTCCCGTGAAAAGCGTCTTGCGTAATCAAATGAAAAGGCCATGAGATTCACCGAATAGGGATTTGTTTCTGAAAATTGCTGGATGCTCCGGTCAAGATTGCGGTGATTCCGGCTCGTGATGTTGATAAATGCAGACGGGATCGGGCTTTGCTTGATGAGTTCGCAGATGGCACGTGAGGAATCGCCGATGCCATATTCTCCCTGAAAAAAGCCTGCGACATTCAGGCCCGCAGGGTGTGGGCTGATCGTCTGCGCAGATGCCGTGTTCTGCGCAAGGCGCCCTGCCGCGCGTTTAAGGAAACGTGACTGCCTGAGAAACTGATTCATCACGAGCGAGACGGGGGCAAAGCTATAAAACCGCAGGGCTCCATGATCATGGAGGAGGGCCTTGCCATCATCCCGTCCCAATCGCCGGCTGCACTTCAGATGGTTTTTCAACGCGCGATGCTGCAGGTGATGTTTGCAAAGCCGCGAAAGCCGGACGTAAGGTTTGTTAAGATACCGGGCCAGAATCGCAAGCCGGTCATCACTCTCGCTCAGGGTGCGTTTGTCTTTTTGGGTCTGCTGGGCCTCATGCTTGCGGTAGGAGACAAGCGGCGCATCAAGATATCCAAAACATCCCTGCTCCAGGAGATGAAGCCACATCTCCCAGTCTGCGGAATTAAAAAAAGCTTCGTCAAAACCCCGTTGGCCCCGCTTGCGTCGAAACATGGTGGCGCTGGGGGGACCGATCAGGTTGCGGTTTTCCATGAGACAGCGTGTGATCACAGAGGTTCCGGTAAAAGTTCCTTCCTTCTGAAAGTGGGAAAAGCTCCGGTCTCGTTTGGAACTGTCCCCGGTGATCCGCATCGCACTTGCCACAAGGCTCATTCCCGGATGGGCATCAAGCATGGATGTCATGAGGCTTAGAGCATCCGTTCGGTTTAAGAAGTCATCAGCATGGAGGATTTTTACATATTCCCCTTTGGCCAGCCGCAGACAGGCGTTGCGGTTTTTGATCATTCCCAGATTGACCGGATTTTTTGTGGCAACAACCCGGTTATCCTTAGCAGCATAACTTCTGGCAATTTCAAAGGAGTCGTCCGTTGAGGCATCATCCACAACCAGGACTTCAAAGTTTTCGAAGTCCTGACTGAGAATGGAATCCATCGCCTCGGGAAGAAAAGCCGCATAGTTAAAAACATCCACACAGACGCTGATCCGGGGGAGGCTCATGATTTGTTTTTGGCCACCTCGGCGTAGAGATCAAGAAATTCCCTGGTCTGCCGCTGCAAGGTTTGTTTTTCAGCAAGTGTCCGTGCTGCGATTCCCTTGGGCGTGCGCAGGGAAGGTTGAAGAAGCTGCATCATGGTATCAGCCAAGCCCTGAATATCAGAAGGCTGATCAAGAACAAACCCCTCCCGACCGTTCGTCAATAACTCGGAAACACCATTGTAGACGGTTGTGATCATCGGGAGCCCGCAGGCCAGCGCCTCCAGTGCCACCAGGCTGCAAGGATCATACCAGGTGGGATGCAAGTGAACATCAGCCGCCGCGTAAAATGGACGCACATCCGCAGCGGCGTCACAAAAAAGCACCTTCTCACAAAGCCCGAGCTTTTTTGTGATCGCGATAAAAGGCCCGGTTTTTTTTCCGCCGAAAATCATCAGCCGGACATGTGCGCCCTCTGACACCAGCACCTTGAGGGCGAGGATGGCAGCCTCCGCATTTTTGAGCCGGAGGTTATGGGCAACCATCACAAAAACCGTCTCGTTGTCAGAGATGCCGAAAGACGCTCTTGTCGGTTTCCTCAACGGCTGACATGCCACGGGAGAAAATCTGTCGATATCAACGCCGTTATAGATCAACCGGATTTGTTCGCGGGGAATGTGGTGCAATGTTTCAAAATGATTTTGCACCATCTTTGAAACAGCAACAAAAACAGCCCGGGGTTGGGATCGTTGGCGCTTTTCGATTTTCTCCTGTTCGCGGTAGCGCTTTTCCCGCCAGAGCCGGAATTGTCTCCAGCGGGGAATCCGCATCAAGTTGTGTTCCCATGAGGCCAGGGTGGATCCGCCATGGGCGTGGTAGATGTCAGCATGCCAACCGCAGCCCATATCATGGATGATGTCCAAAGTCAGTCCCTGCAGAACGTTCTCCATCGCCATGGCTCTCTGAAGCGGCGACGGCGATTCCTCCACGGCATGCCAGATGAGGGGAAGCCCGGGGCCGGGGTTCACAAACCCGCATGCGATCACATGCACCTCATGCCCCGCCCCGACAAGCTCCCTCGCAAACTGATAGGTCCAATGCTCCAATCCGCCCCGCTGAGGATCGAAGTGTTCCAAGACCAGTCCGACCTTCATCGGGCGGAGCCGGAATGCCCGGCCGGGGATTCCGCAAATCGGTTGCCATGGCGCTGCAATGTCCCTGGGTCCTTCCGCAGCATTTCCTCCAAGATATTCATTGTGGCAACGGTTGCCCCTTCGGGCAACTCGCTGCCCAATTGTCTTCGGATTTCTTGATACCCGTTCTCCATGGTTTGTTTGGCCTCCGGATTGGACAGGAGGTTTTCCACGGCCATGGCCATGGCTTCGGGTTGACACTTCATGCCCAACATCTCGGGAACCAGCTCCCGCTGGAGGATGATATTCGGCATCGCGATAAACGGGATTTTTTTCCACGACCAGAGCAGAAGCCACTCGAGGCGTGAGGCCCATCCAAAGTCATAGGCGGCAATCTGCGGTGCTCCGAGCACGGCGGCTTCCAACGTGGCTGAGCCCATCTTCACGATGGCAGCATCGGCTGCAAGAAGGGCATCGGCGGAGCGCCCCGGCAAAAGCAGGAATGAGGACGGAAACACCTTGCGGGCTCTCTCCAGCAAGGGCTCCGGCACGGGAACAACAAACTTTCTCCGGGGGTCCTTCGCCAGGATCTCCGCGGCTTTTGCCATTCGCGGACCCAGCACCCGGACTTCCGGTTTTCTGGACCCCGGCAGGAGGGCAATGAGACTCTCCCCCGGTTCAACACCAAATTCGGCCCTTAGCTTTTCCCGCTGGCTTGGGGCCATGGCGGTTTCCAACAACGGGTGGCCTACCCAATCCGCGCGACAACCCGCCGCCTTGAGACGCTCCGCCGACCACGGGAAAGGGGTTGCCACCCGCGTGACGTGCGGAGCGATCGCCAGCCCGGCCTTTCCCGACTGCTGCCATGATCTCGGAGGAAAATAATAGAGAATGGGAATCCCCACGGAGTTAAAAAACTCGAGCTGACGGCAATTGAAGCCACCCCAGTCGCACAGAACGACAACATCAACTCCGTGCTTGCGAACAAAACGTTGCATCCTGACCGACATCCATTTGGCCCGCGCATAAATGGGAATGACCGAGCTGATGCCGATGGCGCTGCAGTTGGTCGTGTCTCCAATCCATGTGCCGCCGGATTCTCTGGCGATCTTTCCCAGAGACGGGCCACCCAGCGCATGAACCACAACCCCGGGATGACGGGCCACCAGACATTCCGCAAGGCGGGTCGTGTTTGCGTTTCCCGACAAATCACCGGCAATAAAGAGAATTGTATGACGGTGAACCGGCGAACTCATGATCAATGGCAGGTTTTTACAGGTTGAAAGAGCTTGCGGCAAAGGATTTTCGAGGCCTCTCCGCTGGCATGGGACGGGCCCCTCACAATCCGGGCTGGCCAAATGATCTGTAACGTGAAGGATGCCACTCTATGTCCACCGAGAAATCGCTTCCGGCATTCCGAAAACTTGCCTACGGGGCCGGGGAACTGGGGCCGGCGATGGCGGGAAGCACGATGATCTTTTTTCAGATGATCTTCCTGACCAGCGTGGCGGGGATGGAGGCCGGTCTCGCTGGCAGCGTGCTGCTGGTCGGCAAGATCTGGGACGCGGTGAATGATCCGGTCATCGGCTGGTTGTCCGATCACACCAAGTCGCGCTTCGGGAGGCGGCTCCCGTGGATGGTCCTTTCTTCGCTCCCATTTGCTCTTTTCTTCTTCCTCAACTGGTGGGTTCCAGACTTCGTGGGGGGGGGCTCGCAATGGGCGCTCTTTGCCTACTACTCCGTCGTGGCCCTGCTCTATAACACCTTCTACACTGGAATGGCCCTCCCTCACTCCTCCCTGACCCCGGAGTTGTCGCACAGCTATGATGAGCGTTCGCGGATCACAGGATTCCGCATGGCATTTTCGCTGGGAGGCAGTGTCGGCGGCCTTGTGGTCGCGCTTTTGGTTTTTGAATTCATGAAGGCGGCTCCTGACAGTGTCAAATACGCGGTTATGGCATTGACGGTGGCCATCATCGGCCTGCTCTCGATGGGGTTCTGTGTGGCCGGGATTGGAAAGATTGCCATTCAGAAAGAACGTGACCGCGTGAAAGTTGAAGTCGCGCAACCCAAACTCCCGCTAGCTCAGCAATTCCGCATAGTGTTTGCGAACCGTCCATTCCTGATTGTCTGCGGGATCTATCTGTTCTCGTGGCTGGCCATGCAATTCACGGCCACGATCCTGCCCTATTATGTCGGAAGCTGGTTGGGCCTGCCCGCGTCGCAGTTCCCGATCATCGCCCTCACCGTCCAACTCACAGCTCTGGGACTGATCCCTTTTTGGGGGTGGGTGAGTGTCCGGCTTGGCAAGAAGCCTGTGTATTTTTATGGAATGATTTTTTGGCTCATCGCTCAGGGTGGACTGCTCTTTCTGCAGCCGGGGCAGGGTGTATGGATTTATGTGCTTGCCGTTCTTGCCGGTGTGGGAATTTCCGTCTGTTATCTGATTCCTAATGCCATGCTTCCTGATGTGATTGAATTGGATGAGCTCTCCACGGGCGAGCGGCGGGAGGGGGTTTTCTATGGATTCTTTGTGTTTCTTCAAAAAATTGCCCTCGCCCTGGGAACCTTCCTTGTCGGACAGGCCCTCTCATTTGCCGGATATCTCTCAAGCGTCTCCGGAGAGGCCATTCCCCAACAACCCGAGTCCGCCCTCACCGCCATCCGGATTGCCATCGGGCCCATGCCGGCGATTTCCCTTCTTTTGGGAATCGTTCTGGCCGCCGTTTATCCCATCAACAAGAAGCGCCATGAAGAGATCCTTCGCGATTTGGAAATTAAAAGAGCGGCTGCAGGATCAAGCTGAGACCCTCCATCACCATGGCCACCAATCACAATGCCATCGCCCCGATAAAGCAGGGAGGCAGGCCGGATACCCCCGGAAAGCTGATTGCCCGCCGTCTGCTCTGGCTCTTCCTTGGCCTGGCTGTCATTCTCACCCTCGCTTACGCATCCCTTGATCATTTCGGCAGATATGGCCAGAAACTTCCACATGGATGCGATGAATTCGGTTACCTCAACATGGCAAAAGCCATTTCCGAAGGGGCGACTTTCGGTCAACATGCCAGCAGGCCGTATATCGATGACCTCCTGACCGATCTTCGGAAAACCTTTGTAAACCCCGATGATTACCGGTGGATGGTGGCGCCCCATGCTTACCATGTCAGTCCAAATCTCGATAAGATTATCAATCAATATCCGCCGGGGGTGGGGATCTTGCTGGCACCTGTTCCCATGGAATACCGCCGCTGGGCTTATCCGGCCCTTAGTGTTCTCATAGGGTGCATTGCCATCCTCCTGGCAGGCTGCATCGATGCGGGACGTCTCAGTTTTGTGACGCTTGCTGTTTTGCCCCTCATCACAGTGATTGTGCTCGTCCTTAAGCCTATGAATTTTGAGCTGCAAAGGGTTGGGTCTCTTGCTCCCACATATGGACTTCTCATAGGGGCAGGGTGGTTGCTCCCTCGCAAACCTTATTGGAGTCTGGCCTTCTTATCGGGATCCACGCTGTTCCGTATCCCCAATGCCCTTTTATTCGTCCCCATGGCAGCTGCCGCACTTTTCCTTAGCGGTCCACGCGTTCAATCTGCCTCCAGCCGCGCCCGACGGGCTCTCGGCCTGGGCATCCCGATCCTGTTTGGTGGGTTTGGGATCTACCTTGTCTATGTGTTTCTTCTCCTTGGAAGTCCCTTCTCCCCGACTTATTCCAAATTGGATCAGGAATTTGCTGCATCTTCTGACGTGATTCAGAACCTGAAATATTACTTCGTAAATAGCAATGAATGGTTCATTTGTCACTTGGTGATCCTGGCCCTTTTATTGTTAATATCTGCCATTCGTGGGAAGTATCACTGGTTTGTCTTCGCGGTTCTTCTCAGTCTATTCAACTACGCCTTTTATATTCTTCACAAAGTTCAAATCGACTATTATCCTTATGCCACGTCCCTCGTCTCGCTTGGCCTTTTGATAGGGGTTTCGGAGATCGAGCATTGGGGTCGAAGGTTGCGGTCTTTTGTATTTGCCTCCGGCATCGGCTTGTGTGTTTTGGTAGCTGCAACAAGCCGTGTTTCCCTTGGAAACCTTGCCGAAGATCACGCTTCAAACGTTCAAATCTACCAAAGGGTCTTCTCAGGCTACGATGTCGTTTGGTCGGAATCTCATTCGGGTACGGTCGAATACACCACCGGCAGGGCCGGTTTCCGGTACAATTGGGGACCAAACAATGTCCGGAAATACGTTCTTTTGTGGCTGCGGGATCGCGGCTGCTCCCAAGCCGTCTGGGTTGATGATAAGGGGATGAAGCCGCAATCAACGATTGAGCAATTCCTGGCCGAAAGCGGGATCCCATATACAAAAACCCGCTCCGAAGAAATGGGAGTCGTCCTGGAGATTTCCCCTGCGATTCCCAAAATCCCCCTCGCCCCATGAATATCCGGGCCAAATTCTTACGTGTTTATTACCCGTTTGTTTACATCACCGCCGTCGTCTTGATGACCTCGGCTTTTATGAGCTACCGGGCTCCTATTCACGGGTTTGCATGGCTTCCCTGTTTTGGACAAAAATTTGAGTCACGCATGACCAGAGACTTCAAATTGAATTCCGGTTATACCACCGTGCGCGACTGGGGATATGACGGGCAGTTTTACGCCCAGTTGGCGATTGATCCATTCATTCTAAACCCTGAGACGAAGAACGCGTTTGATAACTTTCAGTTCAGAGCGAGGAGACCCTTATTTGCAATGACAGCCTACGTGGCCGGGGGAGGCAAGCCGCGGGCCATTCTTCAGGCTTATTCGACTCAAAACCTTGTGTTTTGGCTGGCACTCGCCTGCATCCTGCTGAAGTGGTTGCCACCGACCTGCTGGCAAAACACGTTGCGATATGTGTGCATCCTCTATTCTTTTGGGCTCATCAATAGTATTCAATTTGCCCTCTTGGACGGACCGGCAATGACGATGATTGCCTTGGCTGTGTTGTTGGCTGAATGGAACAAACCATGGATGAGTGCACTGGTTCTCGGGCTGGCAGGAATCGGTAAAGAGACCAGTATCCTCGCCTCGTCTCTTTTCGGTTTGCCGAAGAACTTCGAGCCAAGGCAGATTCTCTCCCTGGCATTGAAACTTTCTCTGGTCGTGTTGCCGTTGGCAGGTTGGTTGTTTTACCTTTCCCTCCTTGATACCACCCCCAATGCGCGTGCCCTTGGAAGCAACCGCAATTTTAGTTGGCCGCTGATTGGGTGGTGGACTGCCATTCAGGGGCTTCACGCCAAAATCCTGGCCGGCCAAAACTTAAAACTATCATTAACAACAGGGGCCTTTCTGCTCGCCTTGCCCGTTCAGGCTGTGGCTCTTCTCGCAATGCGAAGGCCTTCCAGTTTCTGGTGGCGTGTGGGTTCGGTTTATGCCGTCTTCAGCTTTTTTATCGGTTATGCCACGTGGGAGGGTTTGGTGGGATCTGCTGCAAGGCTCTGCATGCCTGTCACGGTGGCATTCAATATTCTGGCTCCGAGGACATTCAAGTGGCTGATCATTCTGGCCGTTGGAAACCTCACAACAGTGCTTGGAATTCATGCCATGATTCAGAATGGGCCTCCCCCCCAATATAGGGCTTCGGCATCAAGAAGCAGTCTCCTTAGTGATATGACGTGGAAATCGGGATGGTATGAATATGAATACAATCTGCGGAATTATTGGCGTTGGTCCGGCGGTGATGCGGCAATCCGAATCTTTAACAGAGAAACTGAGGTCATCCAGGCCGTGTTGCGATTTAAATCGAGGTCTGTGGCACCCATGGAAATTGAAATCAGCAACGATGAGGGTCTCGTTCAGCGCTTCGAGGCAAACCTCAGATACGGTCAGAAAACAGAGGTAAATCTTTCTCTCAAGCCGGGTGACAATTTCCTATTTTTCCGGCCAAGTATCCCTGTTCTGCAAGTGCCGGGTGATAATCGTCCACTCAGTTTTATGCTTTTTAATCCGACCTTGGACAAAGAGTAAAAGTCTTGTTCGATGGACAATCATCGCGGGACATGTTTTTTTGAGGAATGGACGGATTTATACAGAGCTATGAGAAGTATGTGATTCCCACGTACGGGCGGTTCGATTTGGATTTGGTGCGGGGAAGCGGCACGCATGTCTGGGATGTTCAGGGACGGGATTATCTGGATTTTGGAGGCGGGATCGCTGTGTGTTCGCTGGGTCATGCCCACCCCGTGGTGACCGAAGCTGTGAGCCGTCAGGCCGCCACGCTGGTCCATACCTCCAATCTGTACCGCACCGGGCCCCAGGCGGCGCTTGCCGAGCAGTTGGTTGAGATCACGGGCCCCGGCAAAGTTTTTTTTTGTAACAGCGGAGCCGAGGCCAATGAGGGGCTCATCAAACTGACGCGGAAGTTTGGATCAGCGACAGGGCGTTATGGGATCATCACTTTTAAGAATTCGTTCCACGGGCGCACCATGGCGGGAATCTCTGCGACCGGGCAGGACAAAGTCAAAATCGGTTTTGCGCCGCTGCTGGAGGGATTCTCCCATGCCGAGTTGGGAAATCTTGATTCTGTCATGGCGGCGATGACTGCCAAGACTGCCGCCGTGCTTGTGGAACCGGTGCAGGGGGAGGGGGGGATTCATGTGGGTTCTGCCCGATTTTTAAGGGAACTACGGTTCTTCTGTGACAAAAACGATCTCTTGTTGCTGTTTGATGAGGTGCAATGCGGATTGGGACGGACCGGAGACCTTTGCGGGTGGAAATCCATTGCTCCGGATGTGCAGCCCGATGGAGTGAGCTGGGCCAAGGGCATTGCCAATGGTTTTCCTTTGGGAGCTTTCTGGGCGGCTGCGAGGCCCTTGAGCGATGGCAGCCTTCTCTGCGACTTGCTGGGCCCGGGGACACATGGCACGACCTATGGGGGCAACCCCGTTTCCTGCGTTGCGGGGCTGGCTGTGCTGGATGTCATTAAAAAAGAAAACTTGCTGGACAATGTTCTCACCATGGGGGCCAGGCTGACCGGGGCCCTGCGCTCCGTGATACTCAGTGCAGGCTGGGAACACGCGACAGTGCGGGGGTTGGGTCTGATCATCGGCATGGAATTGCCGGTCGGATTTGCGGCAAGAGATCTGGTTCTCGCTCTCCAGCAGGATGGGCTGTTGGTCATTCCTGCGGGAGACCGGGTGGTTCGTTTTCTGCCTCCACTCAATGTCAGTGCTGCAGAAATTGATCGTGCCATCGGGATTGTGCACCAGACCGTGGATCGCGTTTATTCTTCGACAGGTGCGGCAGCGAATGCCTAAAATCTTTTCCAGTAATCCCACACTGGCGTGAAAAACCTCCTTTCCATGGAATCCCTCTCCCGAGAGGAGATCCTCAGCATCGTTAAATTGGCCGCAGAAATGAAGTCGAACCGGCGAAGTGACTCTGCGGGCCCTCTTTCCGGACAATGTTGGGCGCTCATGTTCTCAAAATCCTCGACCCGCACACGTGTGAGTTTTGAGGTCGGGATTCGGGAGTTGGGCGGAAATGTGATGTTTTTGGCGGCTGATGATATCCAATTGGGCCGGGGAGAACCGATCAAGGACACGGCGCGGGTGATGGGTCGGATGCTTCATGGAGCGGTGATTCGCACATTTGCGCAGTCTGATGTGGAAGATTTTGCCACGTTCAGTGGAATCTCGACCATTAATGCCCTCACCGACGAGGAGCATCCCTGTCAAATCCTCTCCGATCTGTTCACATTGGCTGAATCAGGGCTCTCCTTGGATCGGCTCAAGATTGCATTTATTGGAGATGGCGACTGCAATGTGGCGCGTTCGTGGGTTTGGGCGGCGGCCCGATGCGGGTTCGAGTTACGGATTGCGGCTCCTGACAAGTTCTTTCCGCCCGACGACCTGTTGGCCCGTGCCGGGGGAAACGTGAAGCTCTTCGTGGATGCCAAAGAGGCCATCGAAGGGGCTGATGCACTCTACACCGATGTTTGGGTCAGCATGGGTAAGGAAAAAGAGGCGGCCTTTCGCATGGCTCAATTCCGTGGATTTCAAATTGATGAGACTCTCCTGGCTCTGGCCCCCAAAGCCTTGGTGCTCCATTGCCTGCCCGCCTATCGCGGAAAAGAAATTTCCGAGGAGACCTTTGAAGCCCATGCCGGCACGATCTTCCGTCAGGCTGAGAACCGGCTCCATGCCCAGAAGGCGGTGCTGAGTCTTTTGCAGGAACGTTAACGGTAAAAACCGGCGAGCCTGCTTGCCCGAAGTCCGATCTTTTCACGCAAAGACGCAGGTTCAAGCACTTCGGCGCTGTCTGCCCAGCCCAGGATCCACTTCTCAAGATCCGGGGCCAGGCCAACCTGCATTGTCAATACCGCCCCGCCATCCTGTGTCGCGACAAGCTTCTGGGATTTATGCCACTTGCGCTCGGAAACGATACGCGCCGCAAAGGCGTTGAAGCGGATTTTGACCTGAATCGGATCCTTGGCCTCAAAAGCCGAGAAACTGTCCTCAAGCATCTGAGTGAGCGAAAAGTCGGCAGGCTTCCGGAACGTGCGCTTCAGGTTTTTGACTTTTCGAATGCGGGTGAGGGCAAACGTGCGTTTGGCGGCGCGCACCTGATCATTGGCTATGAGATACCATTGGTCGGCGATGCACGAGAGGTGGAGCGGTTCCACGCGCCGCCGGCCGGGTTTGGAAGCATGCAGACCAAGATAGTCGAATTCCAAAACCTCGGATTTCAGCACAGCTTCCGCCAGCTTCTCATAGACCTTCAATTCGGAGACGGGAACTCCGCTCGGACGAAAAGACACTGCATCCGAGAGCTCATGCAAAGAGATGCTTGTCTCGCTGTCCAGGCTGGATGCCAGTTTCTCAAAGGCACTCCTCAACGGGGCCTCAAAGGACGTGCCGCGATATTGCTCCACCGCTTTTTGCGCCACCAGCAGCGCTACCAACTCGCCCTGACTCACCGTCATCATCGGAAACCGGTTCACGGGCTTTGTGTAGTGAAACCCATGTCGCCCCATATCATAGTCAATCGGCAACAGGAGTTGGTCGCGCATAAAGTCAATGTCCCGCTGCACGGTTTTGTAGGAAACTTCGAAAACCCCGGCCAGGCCGGAGCAGTTAGGAAATTCGCCCGCCGCCAGCAATTCGTGAATTTTCATCATCCGCGCAATGGGGGGACGGGAGTGTCTTCCGGGGGAGGGCGGTGTTGCCCGTGTGGGCCGGCCAACACGGGATCTTGAAAAAAGTTTCACTTTTTTAGGCATAGGACAGGTATTGTCCTACTGCCTCCCTCAAAGTCAAGCCCGATATGAAAACTCTACAAAACATGATCTGGAACCGGGGCCGTCAAAACAAACGCGTCTTCCACGAACAACTCGAACTCCGCTTGCCCGGCTCACGCGTCACCCGCGATGAAGTCGGTTTTCTCACGGAAATCCGCAGGTTGCGGGAGCAACTCTCAACGGGCGGGAACTGACTCTCCTTTAAGATTTCATTACGATTCGTGAGTGTTGCCTGCTTCAGCAATGAGAATCGGTAGCGGCAATCATTCATCATGGATGTGGAAATCCATTGCCATCACCTTCCTTCTCTATTAGATCATCTAATGTCATGAAATCTCCTATAAAAATCGCAGTCACCGGCGCGGCCGGACAAATTGGTTATGCACTTTTGCCACGAATCGCTTCGGGCGCCATTTTTGGCCCTGACCAGCCGGTTGAGCTTCAGTTGATTGAAATCACGCCCGGCATGAAGGCTTTGGAAGGCGTTGTGATGGAGCTGCATGACTGCGCTTTCCCGCTTTTGAAGTCCGTGAAGCTGACCGATGACCTGGCAGTGGGTTTTGGGGGCGTGAACTGGGCGATTTTGGTGGGCAGTGTTCCCCGCAAGGAGGGTATGGAGCGAAAGGACCTGCTTGGCATCAACGGCAAAATCTTTGTGGCGCAGGGCAGGGCTATTGCGGAAAACGCAGCTTCTGACATCCGCACTTTGGTGGTTGGTAATCCCTGCAACACGAATTGCCTCATCGCCAAAAGCAATGCCCCGGACGTTCCTTCAGATCGTTGGTTCGCTATGACACGCCTTGATGAGAACCGTGCCAAGACGCAACTCGCCTTAAAAGCCGGGGCTCATTGGAGCGAGGTCACCAATCTCGCGATCTGGGGCAACCACTCGAGCACAATGTTCCCGGACTTTTTTAATGCCAGGATCGCAGGCAAAGCCGTGCCTGACGTGATCACCGACGAAGCCTGGTTGGAAGGTGATTTCCTGAAGACCGTGCAGCAGCGCGGAGCGGCGATTATCAAAGCCCGCGGATTGTCTTCCGCAAAAAGTGCGGCTCATGCGGCGGTGGAAACGATTCGCAACATTGTGACACCCACTCCGGAAGGCGATTGGAACAGTGTGGCTCTCCTATCCGATGGGTCCTATGGGGTGGAGAAAGGGATTATCAGTTCCTTCCCGACCCGTTCGAACGGGAAAACCGTTGAGATTGTTCAAGGGGTGCCCATTCATGCCTTTGCCCAAACAAAAATTGATGCCACGGTGGCAGAGCTTGTTGAAGAGCAGTCCATGGTCAGCGAATTGCTTGGCTGATGGCCCTTGTAAGAGGCATCGAAACGGATGGGCGTGCTGTGTCTTGTTAGAGGGCGGGGATTCTTACCGCTTGCCCTTTTGCACAAGCTGGAGCAGTCATTGAGGTGATGAGATCCTTTTTGCCTGCTCTGCTTGTGGTGGTCTGTTTGTCAGGAGTTTCGTGGCTTCAGGCTCAGGACTCACAACCGACTCCCACCCCAACGCCAACCCCTGCCGCAAGCACGGAGGCGACCCCGGCCCCCACACCTGAGCAGGCCCCCCCTTCCCGTCGGGAGATTGTTGACAGTTTGAGCGATGAGGATGTGGAAAAAGCCATCCAAGCCATCCAAAAATCCTTCTTGGATGGTGCGGTGGCCGGCGAGGCCGGTCTCCGTCGCGCGGCATTGGAGGGGCTTCTTGTTCGTCTTCACCCCGGTCTGCTTGTCTCGCAAAACGAAAACCACAAGGAGGGTTCCGGCTCCTTTCCCTACCTCTCGGAAATCCTGGACGCCCACATTGGATACGTCAGGCCGGGAACGCTGGACAAAACCGCGTTGGACCAATTTGATGCGTCATTAAAAAGTTTTGCCGAGAAAAAAGTGGATGCCCTGATCCTGGACCTTCGCGGCGTGAAAGGGGCGGGCGACTTTGAAACGGCCGCAGACTTTGCCCGCCGGCTGGCTCCCCGTGGCAAGCTTTTGTTCACCTTGCAAAAACCCAGTGCCAAGCAGGAACGGATCTTCACCTCCAATCAGGATCCGGTTTTCGGTGGCCTGGTCGTTGTTCTCACTGACGCGCGGACTTCGGGTCCGGCGGAGGCCCTTGCCGCGACGCTGCGGATAAACACCGGTGCCATGATCATTGGTGCTGACACCGCCGGGGCTGCGGTGGAACTTGACCAGGTGGACCTTGGCAAGGGCGTTATGCTGCGGTTGGCGGTTTCTCAAGTGCTGCTTCCAGAAGCCGGGACGCTTTTTCCGGGTGGGCTGAAGCCCGATATCGCGATTTCCCTTCCCGCGGGTGTGCAAGAGCAGATCTTTCGGGAAAGCACCGAAAAAGGGGTCAGCCAATTCGTTTTTGAGACCGAGCGCCGCCGTATGAATGAGGCCTCCCTGGTTGCGAACACCAACCCGGAGATTGAAAGCGCCCAAGCCATCTCGCGGGGACGAGAGGCAACCCCGCCCAAAGACACGATTCTTCAGCGCGCCGTGGACCTTGTCACCGCCATTCAATTTTACTCAAAAAAGCCAACATCGAGATAAGGGGCGTTCGGTAGCATGCCTCCTGCTCGGGGTGTGGTCCGATCACCCACCCGAGAAGGATTTTCAGGGGTTGCTAATCACCACGGATTGCCAGCGTTCCGGCCCCAGTTCGCGAGGTCCGACAAGTATTTTCTCGGTCCATGTGTCGGAAACTTCAAAATCTCCACATTGCGATGGCAACAAGATGTCCCTGTCGAAGCTGACGATTGCCATACTCCCGTGGTGGGTCATCCATGATTTGTCCTCATGCGCATTCCAAAGGATTTCCCTTCCGGAGGTGCGAAGATACCACTGAAAAGTTGGAGAAATATGGTTCATCGGTTGCCAAACAAGCAGGACATTGACCGCTCGCGCGGGATCAGTCCAGCGGGCGACGATCTCTCTTGCCCTTGCATCACCCGGTGTTTTGGAAGGACGCAGAAGGTCGAAAATGATCCCGGCAGCAGCCACCAAGGCGAGACCAACAAAGACTGCGTAAACGCCTTTCCTCTGCCATCGCATGTTCACGGGATTTTTTATTATCCAAACAGTTCCCAGACCGGCCCATAGACAAATCGCGGGTGCCATGTGTTGTGCAATGCGTGCACTGCCACCATAGGGATATCGATGCATGACCGCTGCAATGAGTGTTAGAACAAATGGCAGCACGAATAAAAGCTGGAGAGAGAGAGGCCACTTTTTGAGTGTTATGGCAATTCCCAACAGACAAAGAAGCAGGGTCAGAAGGCTTCCCCAGTTTTTTCCGCCAATCGGATACGCCATCATATTTCCGGCGTGCGTTTCCACCAGCCACGGTAGAAAATTCGACCAGCGAGAGGGAGGAAAGCTGTCCTTCCAGTAAATGGTCATCGGATTTTGAAGTGCCTCATATTGACGCGAGGAAACAAAAAACAACATTCCTCCGAATGCCAGAACTCCCATGGCACACCCTGCTCCCCATAAAAGCAGTGTGCGGGAAGCCGGACGGTGCATGGAAATGACAAAGAAAAGGGAAACGGCGCAGGCACCAAAAACGAAAACAGCAGGGAATGAGAACAGCACGGCAAAGGGCGTGGTGAGTGACCAACAAACGAGCCATATGGTGTTCCGTCTCTGAATGAACGAGGCTGCAAAAAATTGTAGAACCACCGCAGCGAGAAGGTCGAATGAGTAAGGCTTCACCTCCACGGAATGACGGACAGTGTAATAACTAACTGCAAGGATTCCAACGGCTATGGCTGCCGGCAGAGGTTCCACCACCTGCCTTGCAAGCAATAGAAAAACCCATAACGCCACCAACCCGGCCATCAGCGGGAGAAATCTCAGCGCCAGTTCGGAGGATCCCAGCACAAAAAGAACCAGCTTTTCAAACCACAAAAACAGCAAAGGCGAAACCTGCGCATTAGCAAGCGGAGAAAGCAATCCGGAAAAATCCCTGTCCAACAAATTCAGGGCCAATGAAGCCTCATCGCCCCATAGGGGCATTTGCAAAAAATAACGCACCAATCGCCAAGCAACCCCCAGAGCCAGAACCAGCCAAAAAAAATGACGAAAATGAATACGTGACCTCATGTCGGTGGAGCGAAATTATGTTTCTTTAGGCTAACAACGCTGATGGGATTAACCCAGTTGCTTGATTTTGGAGGCAGCGACGGGGTTGGCTATCAGCGCCGCAGCTTTTCCATGACCGGCTATTTGTTCCGGAGATTTGGCTCCGGGAATGGCCACGCTGATTCCTGGCAGCAGCAGCGTCCAAGCCAAAGCCACCGCCACAGGTTCGGTGTCCAATTCCCTGGCCAACGCACGGATCCGGGCTGCGAGCTTGAGGTTCTGTTCAAGATTTTCCCGGAAGTGAGGGCGTTGATGCCGGTAATCATCGTCCGGAGGGAGTTTTGTGGCTTCGTATTTCCCGCTGAGGACCCCCTTGCCAATGGGTGAGTAGGCCATGATGCCCACGCCGTTTTCGTCGCAGAATTGGCGTCGTCCGTCATCAATCGAGCGGTCTGCCAAACTGCAAGGCAGCTGATTGCAGATCACCTCGCCGCAGCGTAAAGCGGCTGCCAGCAAATCATTCGAAAAGTTGCTGACACCAAAATGCTGGATCTTGCCGGCCGCCCTCAACTCATCCACGGCGGCCATGGTCTCTTCGATGGGAGTCCGGGCATCGGGCCAATGAGCCAGAAGCACATCAATCCTTGCAACACCCAACCGGGCGAGGGCCGCATCCACCCGCTCCAGCAAATGGCCGTGGCTCAAATCGCATGACCGCCCATCCGTTCGCTCGTTATCAAACAAGGGACCGGTTTTTGTCACAATGGTCAGTTGATCTGCACAGTCCAAAGCCCGGATCGCCTGGCCAAGATGGGTTTCTGCAAGGCCTCTGCCATACCCTTCCGCAGTATCGATGAGCGAAATCCCCTGCTCCAAAGCGGCAGCAATCATCCGTGTTGCCGCCCCGGCACTCACGGGCGAGCCGGAAAGCTCGCCATACCGGCACCCCGGCCACGACATGGTCCCAAGCCCCACCGCCGACACCTGCGGGCCACCAACTCCAAGCTGACGCATGATCATCCCCACAGAAAAGCGCTTTTGGTTGGGGAGAAAAGCCCAAAGAATAGGTTGTCATCCGAATCTTCTGGGTTAAAGTCTATCATTATGAACCTACCTCTTGCTCTCAGCATGCCGGGCTGGCCGGAATCGCTTTTTATTCTTGTCCTAGTGCTGCTTCTTTTCGGGGCAAAAAAGCTTCCCGAACTGGCGCGTGGATTGGGTCAAAGTCTTAACGAGTTCAAAAAAGCCCGTGACGAGTTCGAATCCGAAATCCACAAGTCCGCTGCTCAAGTGGAAGTGAAACCTGCTCCCGACAAGCAGGAACACAAGGTTTCCTGATTCCTGCCACTTTGGGAATCCCAAAGCACCTCGCAGCCTTTCTGATTTTTTGTGCCGCAGGCGGCTCAGCTTTTGCGACAGAGCCGCCTTCCATCACGGTGGCCTCCTACAATGTCCTTAATTATATCAGGATGGAACGGCGTGTGGACGGACAAACCGTTTTGGATGCCGCCAAACCTGAACGTGAGATTGAAGCCCTGATTGAAATTATCACCTCATCCTCCCCGGATGTGTTGGGATTGGTGGAAATGGGTGATGAGTCCATGCTTGCTGATCTCCAAGGCCGGCTCAAAGCCGCCGGCCTCGATTATCCCCATGCCGAATGGGTGAAAGGTGCCGATGAGGCCCGTCACCTGAGTGTCCTAAGCAAATTTCCAATCACGTCCCGGGATTCCCGCGATGATGTGTCTTTTGAATTGGATGGGAAGCTTCAGCGGATCAGCCGCGGAATCCTTGATGTCACCCTGCAGATCAATCCCGCATACCAGCTCCGGCTGGTGGGAGCCCACCTCAAATCCCGCCGCGAGGTC
This sequence comes from Terrimicrobiaceae bacterium, assembly GCA_041738805.1. Taxonomy (GTDB): domain Bacteria; phylum Verrucomicrobiota; class Verrucomicrobiia; order Chthoniobacterales; family Terrimicrobiaceae; genus JAJTZA01. The sequence goes on from JBGSPC010000260.1 coordinate 35,307, forward strand.
CCGGAATTCGATGAAGCCCAGTTCCGTGCCAAAGAGGCCTGGCATCTGCGACAACATATCAATGAAATCCTCGATAAATCCCCGGACACAAACCTTCTGCTTTTTGGAGATTTGAATGACACAAAAAACGAATATCCGATCCGGGAATTGATCGGCACGAAAGGCACTCCGAATTATCTGATGGACCTCTGGCTGACCGACAGTCGCAAGGAACGGTGGACCCATTATTGGAAAACAGCGGATATTTACTCGCGAATCGACTACATCATGATCAGTCCGGCGATGGGCAAAGAGGTGGACTTGTCGAAATCCGGGATCAATGATCTTCCCGTCTGGAACGACGCAAGCGACCATCGCCTCATTTATGCAGTGATCAACCCGGTTAACCAATGACTTCCCGCCTCTTTGTCTCATCGATTCTTTTCCTGCTCCTTGGGGCCGGATCCCTGCTCGCGAATGCCACATCAGACTGGGCCGCTATTGTTGCTCTGGATGCCGGCCCAAAACGCAAACCGTCCTCCAAGGAGGAAGCCGTGCTTCTCGCCAGAAATCACCTGCTTTTCCAACGCAAAGCCCTCGAATCATTTCTAAAAACTTATCCGCGGGATGGGAAAGCCCCCGAGGCCCGAATCCGGTTAGCCGGGGTTTTGGCCACCGAGGGAAACATGGATGGCAACCCGCGCCAGATTCAGGAGGCCCTCAAAATTCTCTCCGGGGTGGAGTCCAATTCCCTTGTTCCCGATCAAGCGAGGGCGGATGCCGGTTTCCGAAAAGCCTCCATTGTGATGCAGAGTGTCCCGCCTTCAACGCCCCAAGGGGTTAAGACGATTGTGGCGGCCGCACGACAGTTTGCGGCGGCTTTTCCCAACGATCTCAGGGCGGCGCGGCTCTTTGTTGAGGCAGCCACCGTCTGTGACAACGAGCCGGCGCTCAAGCGCGGGTTGCTCGAGGAGGCAAAACGCATGACGACCGAAGACACCCTCCAGCGCCGGATCGCCGATGATCTGATGCGGCTGGACCTTTTGGGGAAACCTTTTGACCTCTCGATCCCTGCGCTCTCGGGAGAACCCATCACGATGGCAGCCCATCGCGGGACGGTTGTTCTTCTGGTCTTTTGGTCATCGGAGGCTCCCCAAAGCCTGCTGTGGTTGCGGGATTTCAGAATTGAGTGGGAGAAACTCGGCAGATCCGCACCCAGGGTTATCACCGTCAATTTGGACTCATCCCGCACCGAAGCCGGGGAACGTGTGAAATCGTTGCCTTCCGCGTGGCAGGTTGGATATGAGCCCGGGGGATGGCAAAGCCCGACCGCCCGCCGCCTCGGAATCAACGCGCTGCCAACGGTCTGGGTGATCGATGCCCAGGGAGTCTTACAATCTCTCAATGCCAAAACCGATTGGACGAAGTGGGTTTCGTATGGTCTTTTGAATTAACGCACACCACCAATAACATATGTCGATCACTGCAAAAGGACTGGAAGGGATTGTGGCCAATTCAACACGCCTTAGCGATGTTCTTGGTCAGGAAGGCATTCTCATTTATAGCGGCTACGATATCAATGAACTCGCCGGCAAGGCCAGCTATGAAGAGGTGGTGTATCTTTTGTGGCACGGCCACCTTCCCGGCAAAACCCAACTCAACGAGCTTCAGCGTCGACTCAGGCACGAACGGGACCTGCCGGAAAATATCCTCGATTTTCTCCGGAGTGTCCCCCGCAAGGCCAGCCCCATGGACGTTTTGCGCACAGCAATTTCCATGCTGGGGCTTTATGACGATGAGGCGGATATTGAGGGAGAGACGGAAAGTGCCAATCAGCGGCGGGCGATCAGCATCACCGCCAAAATCGGAGTCATTGCCGCCTATTTTCACCGGGCCCGTCAGGGTCTCGATTTTCCGCCTGTTAGGAAAGACATCGGAGAAGCTGCCCATTTTTTGTATCTCCTCACGGGCGAAACCCCGAGTGCTGAAGCGGAACGCACCCTCGATGTGGCCTTTGTTCTCCATGCCGATCACGGGATGAATGCCAGCACCTTCACCGCGCGGGTGGTTGTGGCCACGCTCACAGATATCTATTCGGCGGTGACAGCGGCCATCGGGGCACTCAAAGGGCCTCTTCACGGCGGGGCGAACGAGGGGGTCATCCATATGTTGCAAGAAATCGGTGACGAAGAAAATGTTGACGCCTGGGTCACCGAACAACTTGCCCAGAAACAAAAAATTATGGGAATCGGGCACCGGGTTTATAAGGTCCTTGATCCCCGCGCGCCGCACCTCCGCGCGATGGCCGTTGAGCTTTCAGAAAAACTCGGGGAACCCAAATGGATTCGCATGAGTGAAAAAATTGCCGCGATCATGAAAGAACGCAAAGGTCTGAATGCCAATGTCGATTTTTATTCGGCCACCGTGTATTACTCTTTGGGAATCCCAACGGATATGTTCACACCCATCTTTGCCATTGCCCGCACCAGCGGATGGACAGCCCACATCCTCGAACAACTGGCGGACAACCGCCTCTACCGCCCGCTTAGCCAATATGTGGGGCCGGAAGTTGGGAAAAAATTTGTTCCGATCGGGGACCGTTGATGGCTCTCTTGTTCTGACCATCCATCCGCCAGCCCGCTCCTCCCTGTGAGCGAAATTCCTCACGTTCCATTCATGAAAATCATTCGTCGCAAAAGCCTAACCTCCTCCAAAAACCTGTTTCGGTCTTTGGACCGGAATCCTGTCACAAATCCCCAGGTTGAGAAAACCGTCTCCGCCATCCTGAAAGATATCACCAAAAATGGAGACCGCGCCCTGCTTCGCCTCACCAAAAAATTTGGTGGGCCGGACCTGACCAGGGAACAAATTTACGTCACGCCGGCAGAAATCGCGTCAGCCCGCCACACCTTGGAGAAACCTGTTCTTGGCTCGATCCTCGCGGCCAAAAAAAATGTGCACGCGTTTGCCAAAAAGAGCCTCCGCAAAAGCTGGTTCCATAAGAATGCCCAGGGGGCCATCGTGGGAGAGCGTTTTGATGCGTTTGATCGGGTTGGTATTTATATTCCTGGCGGCACGGCCCCTTTGGTTTCCACGGCGGTGATGACCTGCACGCTGGCCCTCGCGGCCGGAGTCCGCGAAGTGGTTGCCATCACGCCCCCCGGCCCGGAAGGCATCATTCATCCCGCATTGCTCACAGCGCTTTCGGAATGCGGAGCGACGGAAGTTTACCGCGCTGGGGGAGCGCAAGGCATTGCGGCTTTGGCATTCGGCACGGAATCCATCCGCCCGGTGCGCAAAATATTTGGTCCTGGCAACGCGTATGTGGTGGAAGCCAAACGGCAGGTCTTTGGAAAAGTTGCCATCGACCTTCTTCCCGGTCCCAGTGAGGTGCTTGTGATTGCGGATGCGGATGCGAACCCGGACTGGGTGGCTGCCGATCTGCTGGCCCAATGTGAACACGGCCATGGCAGTATCGGGGTGCTGCTCACGGATTCCGCCAAGCTGCTCACCGCCGTCGAAAAATCGATTGCCCGTCAGGTCAAACAGTCCCGCCGCCCCAAAGAGCTCCAACTGGCGTTGGAAAACACCCTGCTTGTGGAAGTGGCGGATCTGGACGAAGCCATTCACCTCGCGAATGCCTTTGCTTCGGAACATGTCTCGATTGCCACAAGCCGCCCAGGCGAAATCTCCCTTGGTCTCACCACCTCAGGCGCCATTTTTCTTGGTGGGATATCTCCGGTGGTTGCTGGAGATTTTCTGGCCGGCCCAAGCCATGAACTTCCCACAGGCGGTGCCGGCAAGTCCTTCGCCGGCCTCACCGCAGACCAGTTCCAGCGCCGCACCAGCATTTTGATGTTTGATGAGCCTTCCCTGCGGGCCTCCCTCCCTCATCTGGAAACGTTTGGAGCCATTGAGGGTCTCGATGCGCACGCACGCTCAGCATCCATTCGGCTGAAAAAGAAATAATCCCCGCTTTCCGCGAATCCCGAACTCGTGTAAAAATTCTCTATGTCCATTCAACTCGATCATTTGGATCCCTCCGCTATCACCGCGCGTCTCGCGGCGATGGGGAGGTATCTTTGACTTACCGAAACTAGAAACCGAACTCGCCGAACTCGAATCCCGGATGTCCCTCCCGGGTTTTTGGGACTCCAAAGAATCATCCAATCGCGACGTCGAGCGCGTCTCGCAAATCCGAAACAAAATCGGACCCTACAAATCCCTGAGCCAAAGGGGAGAAGACCTCTCTTTGCTCATTGAGCTGGCCAAGGAGGATGGCAATGCAGAGGCTGCCAAAGATGTGATTGCGGAAAATGATTCGCTCCTTCGGGATCTCGACAAATTCGAAATCCAACAATTCCTGGATGGCCCCTTGGATAACAATCCCGCATTTTTGACGATTCATGCCGGTGCCGGGGGAACAGAATCCTGCGATTGGGCCGACATGCTTCTCCGGATGTACAACCGCTGGATGGAACGCGGCGGCTACAAAGCCGAGGTCCTCGATGCCCAGGAAGGCGACCAGGCCGGGATCAAATCGGTGACGCTCCGTGTCAGCGGCGAGTATCCGTACGGTTACCTCCGCAATGAGCAGGGCGTTCACCGATTGGTGCGCATCTCTCCCTTTGATGCCAATAAGCGCCGTCACACGTCCTTCGCCAGTGTCGATATCGTCCCCGAAGTGGAGGATGCACCCATCGAAATCAATGAGGCCGACCTCAAAACCGACCGCTTCCGCGCCGGCGGCAAAGGCGGACAAAACGTCAACAAGGTCGAGACCGCCGTCCGCATCACCCACATGCCCACAGGCATCGTTGTGGCCTGTCAGGCGGAGCGGAGTCAGGGCCGAAACCGTGAGCTCGCCATGAAAATGCTCAAGGCGAAACTCTATCAATTGGAAGCTGACAAAAAACGGGCCGAAGCCGACCGCCAATACGGCGAAAAAGGTGACATCGCTTGGGGCAACCAAATCCGCTCCTACGTTTTCCAGCCCTACCAAATGGTCAAAGATCTTCGGACCGGCGTGCAAACGAGCGATATCCAAGGCGTCATGGATGGCGAAATCGACGAATTCATCCAAGGAAAACTCCGCGGCCTGACCTACAAAAAAGGCGCTTCGGACGATCTCGAAGACGAGTAGGGGCATAAATTGGTAGGGGCACATCGCCGGGGTGCCCGACTTTTTTTACTATCCGGCTGTGTGTTTAGCATTTGACAGGATTTGCAGGAAGAGCCTCTTTGATTTCAACATAAGCAAACGAAGGAAACAAAGCTGCGGTCCTTCGAACCATTTGACCACGGATTGCTCGGATTGCCACGGATGTTCAGAAAATGGCTCCCCTCCTTGGCACCGCTGGCCCCGCGACTGCGGGGCCGGCAAATCTTCGTAGAGGAATTCGGAACGAATTTCTTTGATTGAAAAAACAATCCAAATTTTAGACAGGATTTACAGGATTCTCAGGATTCACAGGAAGATCCTTGAGACGAAACGGAACAGTGCTGGCAATCTGCATGGAGGAATCCGGATTATTTTCTTTGATTAGAAAAACATATCAGATGCCACCAAAAGTCGCCCGCCAAGACTGGCAACAAAAGGAAGCAACTAAAGATCAAAGCTTGCAGACAGTGGTGGATCGTGATCTCCGAGCACGATGACAACCCAAACGGCGAAGCCGTCACTTGCTTCCTGATCACAAATAATATGACAGGATGACAAGATGGACGGGATAATCTCCAAGGAAACAAAAAGGCCTCCACCCACAATCGAGCGCAGTGAGACGGCCAGCCACTTTTTATGCCATCTAACGCTGGCACATACCAACGAACACACAGAGTCCCAGAACATGCCGCGCGCTTCCAAATTTCCATCTCCTATCTCCTATCTTCACCGCGCCAGCGGGGTTCCCTCACCCCTCCAAAGTGTCGAACGGAGAATCCTCCAGCCCACCTTTCCCACTCAGGACATGCGTATAAATCATCGTCGTGGAAACATCGCTATGACCCAGCAACTCCTGCACCTGCCGGATGTCTTTTCCTGATTGGAGCAGGTGGGTGGCATACGAGTGACGCAGCGTGTGCGGCGTCACGGGCTTGGTCATTTCTGCCCGCATGGCGGCCCTCTTTACCAACTGCTGCACCCCATTGGTTCCCACATGATGACGCCGGATTTTCTGCGTCCACGGATCCTCGGATAATCCATCCGCTGGAAACAGCCAATACCACCCCCACTCCTTCTCGGCATTGGGGTATTTTACCGAAAGGGCTTCTGGAAGGAAAACGCCTTCCACTCCCATCGCCCGGTCCTTTTCCCACTGCTTTCTGGCTTCCTCAAGTTGAGCTTTCAAATCACCCACCAACTTTCTGGGCAAGTGCACTCGCCGATCCTTCTCACCTTTGCCACGAACCACAATGTAGCCATTCCCAAAATCCACATCTTTCACCCGCATACGCACACACTCCAACACCCTCAGACCCGCCCCATACATCAACTTGGCCATCAACTGCCCCGTTCCCTCCATCTCGTTGAACAAAGCCGCCACTTCCTCCCGACTGAGCACCGTGGGAACATGACGCCCGGTTTTGGGACGCTGAACCCCCTCCAGCCCCCCGGGAGCCTGACGCAGCACCTTTCCAAAAAGAAACTGCAGCGCACTCATCGCCTGGTTCAAGGTCGAGTTGGCAACCCGCCTTTTTAACGTCAGATAGCCAAAATACTCGGACGCATGCGCCCATCGCAGGTCCTTTCGATTTTTTGGGTCAGCAAAAATCAGAAATCGCTTCACCCATTCGAGGTAGGATTGCTCCGTTCGATAGGAATACCGCGCCGTACGAAGCGCTTCCTGCACCGTCTCCATAAACGCCGTAAACCGCTTGGGCAACTCTCCCGTGTCCACTCTCCCAGCAAAATCCTTGGTTTGCCCTCCTGTTGTGGGAGGACGTGGAACCGGGGCCGCCTCATTTGTGGCAAGCAGCAACTTTCTTCGGCCTCCCCCTCTCGTGACGGCCTCCAAAGCCTCGTCTGGCCAATATTTGGCCCATGCAGCAGGTTGAACGTCTTGGTAAAACACCCGAAGCGCCTCATCCGCCTGCCTGATCTGCCAGTCTTTCTTGCCCTCCCGCTCCAATTGAACTAAAAATTCGCGTAAATCTGCTTCCACGGCATGACGGAACTGCTTCGGTTTGATGAATCCCAACCACTTCAAAACCCACCCTCGATAAAAGTCATGATGCCCCGGCTCCACGCCCCGCACCTTCAAAGCCATGCGAAAACGTACCCAACGATCATCCCAAACTGCTGCGGATCTGGCATTTACATTCATGTTGCGCGATTTGCGCAACAATAATAGGATGATATCATCTTTTTGCAATAAAATTACACATCACGTAAAAATACGTTAGCTAAAAATAGAAGATGGCCAGCGACGATTACAATGACCAGTACTGGCGCGACGCGCTGGGTGAATCTCCCGCACGCGACTTCAAGCACCAGATCTTCGCATGCAGATCAGCAATGGTGAAAAAGAAGCCGGTCAATGGACATCGCATGTGGACCGAGTTTGACCCTACGACGTTTTCCGATGCGGAGTATGACATTGTCCCTGGGATGTGGGATCACGAACACTGTTGTGTGTGCTGGGACTCGATCAAACAGAATGATTCATACTTTGAAAATAGCCAGAAACGTATCCTCTGCCCCAACTGCTATGAGGCATTTACAAAAAACAGCTAACGAGCCAGTCCACCTAATCCCGTGCCTTCGGCACTTCCGGCATTTCGCCTGCGGCGCAGGCTCGGATGCCAGAAGCAAGCGGGATGCTGTGACTGGGGACGTCGGAAAAATATAGGTTCTGCGTCTTCCGGAATCGTGCTTGGCCATCAACTGTGGCGTGGCAGGATACCTTTATGGATGCTTCCATCCTACCACAAGTTCAGTCGCTTTCAGTCCGAGAGAAGTTGGAGTTGGTTGACCAGATTTGGAAAGCGGTCGCGCCCGAATTCGAGGAGTTAGAAGTCAATCAAGAGGAGAAGGAATTACTTGATTCCCGATGGGCCATTTTTTTGCAGGATCCGGCCACAGCCCTGAGCGTTGACCAGTTCAAAAAAGAATTAAATGCGTTTCGCGCATGAAATGTATTCGGATACTCCCCGCCGTGTTGCGCGACATTGCGGAGGCAGCTGCATGGTATGACGAGGATATACACTTGATCCCAATCCCGATCGCAATTCGTTCACCTATATAATCGCATGTCATTTTAGTAGAACATATTGCACAGGTGGGCTGAGCGCATATCCAATGACCGGTCCTGACAAGCAGGACCGCCCAATTTGTTACCAATTTCCCGAACAGCGTTGGACCTAAGCCGGAGCCGGCGCTGCAAGTCCTCCCGGGGGAAGATCTTGGGAGCGGATGGGTTCAGAAACGACGGGCGTGCCTTCTGTTGGTGGTGGAGGAATTGGCGGCGGTGCTTTTTCCTTTCTCGGAGGGTTGATCAGGCGGCCATGTTCCAATATTTCGCGAATCTGGGCAGCGTCCAAGGTTTCGAATTCGAGAAGTGCATTGGCAATCACTTCGATTTTAGCGCGGTGTTCGAGAATCACTTTTTTGGCGCGCTCGTAGGCATCATCCACAAGTTTGCGGACCTCGCGGTCAATTTCCTGGGCGGTGGATTCGCTGTAGTCGCGCTGACGTGACATATCGCGGGCCAGGAAGACATGGTCTTCATGTTCGCCGTATTCCACCATGCCAAGTTTTTCGCTCATTCCCCATTCGCAAACCATTTTGCGGGAGAGGCGGGTCATTTGTTTGATGTCCCCGGCAGCGCCATTGGAGACATCATTTGTGAACAGCTCCTCGGCGACGCGACCGGCAGCGGTCACTGCGAGGTGATCGAGAGCCTCTTTGCGTTGGGTTGAGTATTTGTCGCCTTCGGGCAGGAACATCGTGGAACCCAGCGAATTCGCACGGGGAATGATTGTTACCTTGTGCAAAGGATGCGTGTGTTCGAGCACCACGTTGACGAGGGCATGTCCGGCTTCATGCCATGCCGTCGAAATTTTTTCCCGTTCGCTCATGGCGAGGCTTCGGCGCTCGCGGCCCCAGCGCACTTTGTCGCGGGCCTCTTCGAGTTCGTTGTGCGAGATGGCTTTCAGGCCCTTGCGAGCAGCAATGAGTGCCGCCTCATTGATCACATTGGCGAGTTCCGCGCCGGAAAATCCGGGCGTCCCACGGGCGACAACCGCCCAATCCACATCAGTTCCCACCTTCACTTTTTTGGCATGAACGCGCAGGATTTCTTCGCGCCCATTGACATCGGGGAGGCT
>JBGSPC010000152.1:0-48141 GCA_041738805.1 Terrimicrobiaceae bacterium
GAACTTGGTAGCGGAGCAGGCCTTCGCCCAGTTTTTCGGGGTGAGAGCGCCAATCGTGTGGTTGATTGTTCGGGGGAGCCGGGTGCCCGACAGATGAGCCGCGCCCAAATGGAATGGGTGCGCAATCTTCCCATTTCCGCAGACCTTGACCCCATGATGCTTGTTCATGCCGCGCTGCATGAGCCTGGAAAATTTCCCTATCTCGACTGCGTGGAGGAGGTGGAAAAGCACTTTGCCATTCAGACCACGTTTGTGAGCTTTCAGGGGCACACCCATTCGCCGGTGACTTGGGAGGAGAGGACCGGCGAGATCATCTGCTACAAACACACGCAGAAACCAATCCGTCTGGATGACGGCAACCGTTACGCGGTGAATGTCGGAAGTGTCGGCCAACCGCGCGACGAAGATCCCCGGGCCTGTTACCTCCTCTACGATTACCTCAATCGCATCCTGCGCCACCGTCGCGTGGAATACGATGTGGAAAAAGCCGCAAAACGCTTCAAAAAAGCCGGACTGCCCCCTCATAACGCCGAACGCCTCAAAATCGGTCAATGACATCAAAAAAGTTTACACCGCGAAAATTCCATTAAAGTTTATCCTCGTCTATGAGGACACGACCGTGACCGTTTTCCTCCAACCACCAATAGGTGAAGTGCTTGGAAATCCAACTTGCCGCGCGTTCGGTGGACAGATCGCGGTCGGACGAGGCATAAATTACCGGGATGCCAAACTTCGCCTCAATCGCATCCAGCGTCCCGCAGACCGCATTGGGGTGAACCTCGGAGTAGGTCTCGAATCGACCCAGCCCCGCTTTGATGTCCTCGAGCGTGGCCTCCACAATAATTGCCTTCCACTTGAAGTGGGCCAACCGCGCACAGGATGCAATGAACCGGGCACGTGACCCGACGGTGCAGTTGATGGCGTCGGCGAGGCTTTTGCGTTCGAGGGCCAGGAGTGTCTCCATACCCTCTACCGTGTAATCACCTGTCTTGAGAGTTGCGCGGCGCTCGGCACCAATCCAGTTGGGATGGTTTTCGAACAGCGGGAGGGGCTCGCGCTCCCGAGTGTCCACCAGGACAACCGGCTTTGGGATCTTCGCGCTGCGGATGATGTTATGACCATCCCGGGCGACGCGAAGACGGTTACTTGAGGAAGGTAAAAATGTTGTTCTCACGTTCTGCAACCGGGATAGATGGCGTTGGATAATTTGCGCATCAGTCTCTGCGCTTAGAGTCTGGAATGTTGCGAAGAATGGGACTCCTTCCTTCAAGTTGCGTCGCCTTCGACAATTCATGAAGTAGGCACTCGTATCCTTTGTCCTTGCAGCTTTGCAGTAAATTGGAGCACTCATTATAAGTTTCACCGTAGGCTGGATTGTCGGAGCGCCTGAAGACAAGGCAGATGCACCGTCGGAGGGCTTCAAAAGTCTTCGGATCAGTGTCACATTGGAATTTCACTGTGGTTCGATACTGAACTGCCAGCATCATCAATGACATGATACTACCTAAGAATGCTTTGTCCCCAGTATCTGGTCTGCTTACCGCAACAATGCAGTCCGGGAAGTATTGGGTATTCAACCTTATGAGAAGAGCGCTTGGAATGGCGTCCCAACCAATAGGGTCTTCAACCGTTGCCGTAAACCATAGAGCGTTTTTCGGCATGTGTTTATGAACTTTTGCCGCTTCGTGAGCTATTTTCTCCATCATGCTATCCATATTGTTGGGGTTCTTTTTGTTATTTTCTGACTGTGTGCCCGCCTGCGGTATTGTGAAATCCACCCGGACCGATTCGTAGTCCGGATGGGGAGACGGCAACGGGAAGCTCAACCGCGCAGTTAATTGATGTGCGAGAGTGGTGGTTCATGGATAATGATGACTCGCCCCGTGCGGAGGATTTGTTGGTTTAACAACCACAATTCGAACTCAGCAGCCAGTTCAGCATCCACTTCTTTGTGATCATTTTCTGCGGCTGGGACGTTTTCAGGAGGGAACGGTGTGATGCCGAAGGGCCGGTTCAGCGACGCGCTGCCAAATCGCTGGGCGAGCAGAACCGTTGCAATGAAGTCAGCCAGCGGCCACAAAAAGAACCGGAGTGGAGTCGGATTTGTTGGCGGGTGGCAAAAGATAGTGAGGGAGTGCTCCATCCACACTGCATATTCGCAGGCGTCATTGGCATGCGATTTGATCCTCTCGCGGATGAACGGGTGAAACGGTGCGAGAATCGAATCATCCACTGCCGGGTGGATCGTGATGGCATAAGGAGAGGCGGAATTCATGTAAGTCGTGACAAATATTATCACACAGAAAGGGCCAAAAACTGTCCTACCCCCCTTTTGTCTGAAAATTTTTCTGCATTGCGCCATTTCGGAGATTTGTGAGGAAGCGACCCGTATCCAAGCAAAAGCGAGAGCCATACGGATTTCTCAGCCACCAACATCGAGAGAATCTCTGGCTGTAGATGACCTTCAGATTCCATCTTCGCGGGCAAGATCGCTGCGTCTCAAGTCGATTGAGGTTCCGACCGCCTACGATCATTGCAGTGACCATCAACTTATCGTTGCCGTTTTTGAGGTCGAATAAAACCCATGCATGTGTGGGCTCTGGCTAAAAGCGCTAGCCCCCGGAACGTAGCCCTCATGCGCTTGATAACAGGAAGGAGACTCTTGGCGTCGGCCGTGTTGCCAGGCAATATGATCAATGATTTTTGAGAATTTAAATCGAAGACGCATCGTCCGATTCCACACTGGGCGGCTGGCTGATCGCTTGATTCCGTCTCTGCTGCTTCAATCTGACAAAGCTAAAATAAAATATTATCGAGGCAAGCACGAGAACCGTGATCCCGCAAACAATGGCTATCATAGTAATTTTGTTGATCCAAAGAGTATGCTCGATTTGCACGAGGCTCGCCTTTTGTGATTCTTGGAGTCCCATGATTCTTCTTTTAAGGGATGACGGGAGTTGCTCCTCCGCAAGAAGCAGCTCAATCTCTTTTAGTATCCCAATTTGAAGAGCCTGCGCCTGCTGAAGATTGTCAATGCGAAGCGGCATTGAAAAGGAAGGATCTTGGCCGGAAGCTATGCTTTTTGCATAAGCCGCATTATAAAGCTCAAGGTATGAGTATACTTGGTCAATCCGATCTTGAAGCATTTCCAGCTGACGCTCCCATATCTTAGCATTTAACGCCGTTACTTTCGACTTTATTACTGAGATGTCGTCTGGGTTCGTTTCTTCTGCGACCAGGCGGCTGATCATTAGTTTAGCTTCTGCAGGGTCGTTTGGAATAACCTCATTTATGGCTGCCAGAGTTTTATCAGATCTGCTTTGAACCTGATTATTCCAAAGGTCCTGGATCTGAAGCTCATCTCTATCCTTGTTTGGATAGTCGGGATATAAGGTTTGAAATTCTCTCAGCCTTTTTGCCCCTTCCGGTGCATCCCGCAAAGCAAACTCCATATTTGTTGCACGCAGCATTTCCACTTTTGTAATCTGAGCATCAATATCGGAATCAACGCTTGCAATTTCAATTGAAATAAGATCAAGCAGCGACTCATCAGTGATTCTCTGCTCTATAAGACTCTTCGCGCGGGTGAGTTCCTCTTTTGCAGTCCAAAAACGACGATTATCAATAGCTGCTTTAATGGGTTTTAGTGCTGCAGTTGCGATTTCATGCGCCCGCTTCTGCTTCTTCAGAAGATCAATGCATTCCTGTGCGATTTGGTTGATTGCGATATCCGCCCGATTGCTGCGTGTGTAGGCTGTAGCAAGAAGGACAGTGGGTCGATATTGTCCACGTTCTTTTAGCTGCTCTAAGAGTCTCACCACACGGGCAAGTTGCTCTTTATCACGATCAACGGCTGCGAGGTTCTCTTCACTCTTGATGCGCTTTATATTTTCTTCAGCTTGCTGGACACGTTGGGTGGCAGCATTGATCTGTTGCTCGCGTACGGCGATTTGACGATCCAATTCCTCAAGTTCACGCTCTGCATTTTCAATATTAGATGAGGCAATGCTGTCTCCCAGATCTTTTACAAAAAGACCTGCTATCAATGCCCCAGTTTCATTGGCAGCGGTCCTCTTTTTTATGGCAGGCCGTTTTGACTCAATTACAAGAATTTCTTCTTCCAGCGTTGGAATCTCTGATTTCGCCTCTTCAATAAACATACGCTGTTTGACTACAAGCGATGTTCCCCCATCTGTCACAGTTCCTCGTGGCGCTAGAATCTCTGTAACTGCGGATGCATAGGTTCGCTGAAGGGGTTCGAGAAAATCTTTCGTCATCTCTGCGTCTTGGGCCGCCACAAGAGCAGCTTGAAAATCCTGCCTTTCGAGGGCCGAGAGAAGATCTATCCACGAAGGATGCTTTTCTGGATCTGTCTTCACCCAAGGGCCACTTTCCAGTTTGAGTAGATCTTCGAGACTTTTTTCCGAGTCGTCTGAGGCAGTGGTATTGGAGCCCATCACCCCCTGAAGCACAGAGCTTTCCTGCTCCTTGACAAGATTTGTTCCTGCTGATGGCTCATCGATAGGTGGCTTAAGATCTGAAATGGGCGTAACAGCGATTCCGCGGGGGATAGTATTTTGATCGATGGCGACAGGCTCTGTAGGCAACGCGACCTTTTCCACCACAGAGCTGTCGCTTTTTGATGGCTCATTTTGTTGAGCAGGCAACACAGATTTCGCCTCGACGAACTTGGCGTTGCTCCATATGCCTGATTCGGTTCGACCATCCGGGTAATACATTGTACCTAGTCCTTCCTCATTCCAGTCGCGCAACTCCCCCTCATACCGCTGCTGAGTTTTCAAGTAATTGGCCACAACATAGCCGTCAATCCGACCTGATTGCATCTGGCCATGATATGTTGCAACTACCTTGCCGTCATAATAAACCGTCAGTACTCCGCGGCCTTCTGCCTGGCCTTCTGCATTGACTCCGCCAGACCATTCTAGTGTGCGGCGTTTTACCAACTTTGCTTGCCATATTTTCGCGTTTGCACGTGTGTCCACCTCCCATTCGGCGTTGGCGTGCGAAACAAGAAATGCGGCCGCAATTAAATAAAATATTACGCGAGTATGTTGTCGCATTTAGATATTTTTATGTTGAGCGAATTGTTGGGTTTTTGCAATGCCGTTTCTTTGAATGAGCCTGAGAACGATCTGCGGATTCTTTGGGCATGTTCCAGAGAAGTGTGTGTTCCAGCCTCAACGACCCACATCAGCGATATGGGTGGATTTTCGGTTTGTATCATCAAATCCCTGTCGGGGCCCTGGACATTTGTCCAGCTGGTCTGCATATCCATTGAGTTTGTGGGCAGCTATGCAATGAAGGTTTAAAATGCAAATCCTATTCCATTTCGCTGGCGATGCCGAATCTTATGTCGCAGGCGGTTGCCATGCATCAGTGATGCCTCCATTGATTTGTCCCCACTGCGGCCAGGCCAACTGCTTGGAACCACACGGATATTACCCCCGTGGAATCACTGCCGCTGAAGCCGTAGACATTTTGCGCCTCAAGATTCGGCGGTTCCTCTGCTGGGCAACTGGCAGAACGGTCAGCATGCTGCCGGATTTCGCCCAGCCCTACCGGTTAATTCGGAGCTCGACCATCCAGAAGTTTTTCTCAGGCGGCAGTGTGGAAATTGATGTGATTCGCTGGACGCCGCTACTCAAGCGTTACTGGCGACGGTTCTCCAACTGGTTCCCCACGCTTTTTGAAGTAACGGCGGAACACTCCGGCAATTCTCCGCCGTTGCCTGGAGAAATATGGCAGTTCTTTGCATCTGCATGGGGGGAGATGCCTGCTGCCACTTTTTATTTGGTTGGAGCCTATCATGTCACGGCATTCGCCAAATATAGCTGCCACCAGGTTCCCGAGGAAGAACTCGGAGAGTAATGAGCTGCCGAGCGCCTAAAGCGAGCCCACACAACTTGTTTATTTCATTCGGCACGCTGGCAGCAAAACTCCCGCCATTGAATGAGAACAAGCAAATGGACCAACTCCCAAGCGTGCTTTTACACCACAGGGGAGTCTGCTTCCAAATTGAGGGGCACCCCAGGACATGATTTCTCTCTGAGGTTCTTTGGAGCGTCAAGGGCTTACGGGGAGGTGTGCCCGAAACACCGAAACAGCCGCCGTGAAAACCTGCGGGTGCGACCAAAATCAGGTGGCAATGGTTTTGTTCTTTATTCCGGGGCGCAGCCTGTGGGGTGGAGCTTTCGCACATACACGCTCCTGTCCACTCCGCAGGTTTGCCTGCGCCCATTTTGATTTGCACGTAATTTCATGAACCAAACACCGTCCCAACCATTGATACGAGCCGCTGCCTACGTGCGCATGTCGACCGAGCACCAGCAGTATTCCACCAATAATCAGATGGACACCCTCAATGAGTATGCGGAGCGCCGGGGCATGGAGATCAGCAAAATTTACTCAGACGAAGGGAAAAGCGGCCTCAATATTCAAGGGCGGGACTCGCTTGGCCAAATGATTTCAGACGTCCAGAACAAGGTGACTGAATTTGCATGCATCCTTGTTTATGATGTGAGCCGCTGGGGGCGATTCCAGGACGCCGACGAAAGTGCTTACTACGAGTATATCTGCCGTCGCGCCGGGATTTCTGTCCACTACTGTGCCGAGCAGTTCGAAAATGACGGCAGTCCGGTCTCAACCATCGTCAAAGGGGTGAAGCGAGCCATGGCCGGCGAATACAGCCGTGAATTGTCCTCAAAAGTTTTTCAGGGAGCCTGCCGATTGATTCAGATGGGGTATAAACAAGGGGGAACCGCAGGTTATGGACTGCGGCGGATGTTGATTGATCAGGCGGGTGAGCACAAGGGGATGCTCAAAATTGGAGAGCACAAGAGTCTGCAAACCGACCGGGTTATCCTCGTGCGAGGACCAGAGGAGGAAATTGCCAATGTCCATTGGATCTATGATGCCTTTGTCTGCCAGGGTCTTCCCGAGTCCATGATTGCAAAAGCTCTGAACGCCCGAGGGGTGAGAACCGATTTTGACCGCGAGTGGACCCGAGGGACCGTGCATCAAGTTCTGACCAACGAGAAATACATCGGAAACAACGTGTACCATCGCACATCCTTCAAGTTGAAGAAAAAGCACGTCCAGAACCCACCAGACCGTTGGATACGGGCTGAGGGGGCTTTTGATGGGATTGTGGAGCCTGCCCTCTTTTTCTCCGCTCAGGGAATCATCCTGGAACGATGCCGGAAGTTCACGAACGAGGAAATGCTCGAAAAGCTTAAAGTGGTTTTGAAAAAGCACGGCAGGATTTCCGGGATTCTGATTGATGAATGCGACGATCTCCCGTCCAGCACCGTGTTTCGGCATCGATTTGGCAGTCTGGTGGCCGCTTATAAGCTCATCGGTTATTCCCCACAAATCGATTACGGCTTCATTGAGGTTAACCGCCGACTCCGTGAGCAGCACCCATTGATCGTAGCTGAGGTCGTTTCAAAAATCGAGGCATTGGGGGGCAGTGTGACCCGGCACGAGCAGACCGATCTCCTCGTCATCAACAGTGAGTTTCGCACCTCGCTTGTACTCAGTCGGCACCAGACCACCATGCGGGGTTCATCGCGGTGGGTCATCCGGCTGGATGATTCCCTGCGTCCCGACGTGACTGTTGCCGTCCGCATGGATGCAAAAAACGAGGGAATCCAAGATTACTACATCCTCCCGGCCATCGATATGACATGGGAAAACCTCAGGGTCGCGGAAGAAAATGGCATTTACCTGGATGCCTACCGCTTCCAGAACCTCGACTTCTTTTTCCAAATGGCAGCCCGAACATCCATAGAAATCGCAGCATGAAAGAAACCGTCCAACTCATACCCATCGACCGAATTCGAATAATCAACCCCCGACATCGGGATCGAAAGAAATTTGAGAAAATTGTTCAGAGCATCCAGAACCTTGGACTGAAAAAGCCCATCAAGGTGAGTACCCGCCAGACCAAGGAGGGAGATGAACCCGGCTATGACCTTGTGTGTGGTCAGGGGCGCATTGAAGCGTTCCAAGCACTCGGCCAAACGGACATCCCCGCGGTGGTGGTTGATGCTTCCAAGGAAGATCGATTGCTGATGAGCCTGATTGAAAACATGGCACGCCGGTTTTCTGCGCCCATGGATCTGATCAACGAAATCGAGCGCTTGACGGCCGCAGGATACAGCAATGTTGCGATCGGTAAGAAGCTGGATATTTCCGATTGGATGGTGGGAGGACTCACCTCTTTGAAAAATGCCGGAGAGGAGAGGCTTCTGGATAATGCCCTGAAAGGGAAAATTCCTCTTGGCGTGGCAATTGACATCTCCAAGGCTGACTCGACCGAGGACCAGAGAGAGCTCCTCAAAGCCTACGAGAATAAACAGCTCAACCAGGCAGCAATCAGGACAGTTCGGCGGGTCATAGAACAAAGACGATTCTTGGGCAAGCGCCTCCGAGGCAGTCGAATCGGCGAGCGTAACACCCGGACCACGGCTGATGGGTTGGTCAACGCCTTTCGCAAGGAGACCCAGCGCCAAAAAGTCATGATCAAAAAAGCCAAACTCTGTGAGGCAAACCTGATGTTTCTCATGACGGGTTTGCGGCGACTGCTGGATGATGACAATTTTATCAACCTGCTGAAAGCCGAGGATCTCGGCTCCATGCCAAAATGCCTCACGAAAAACATGAACTCAGAGAGCCGGAGGGCAGCATGAACCAGGCAAAACTCGGATTTGAATTTGAGCGGATAACCGTGGGGCTCGAGCAACTACTGCCTGTTCGCCACCTTTCTGATCCAGACAGGAAAATTGTGAGGTATCGCTCAATCGTTTCTTCCATCAAAGAGGTGGGCGTAATTGAACCCCTGATGGTGTATCCCAAAAAGGGTTCGACGTTCCTCATCATGGACGGCCACCTGCGCTACTACGCTCTGAAAGAACTCGGAATCAAGGAGGTGGAATGCCTGATTTCTACCGACGACGAAAGTTTCACATACAACGCCCGAATCAGCCGAATCTCACCGATTCAGGAACATGCCATGATCACCCGTGCCATAAAAAATGGGGTTGCTGTCGAGCGGATTGCGGCCGCCTTGGATATGGATGTGAAAGAAATCAAGTCTCGCATCAACATGCTGACGGGGATTCACGAAGAAGCCGTCGATTTGCTCAAGGATAAGCAGGTCAGCATTCAGGTATTCAGGATCCTCAAACGCGTAACTGCAGTGCGTCAAATTGAAATTGCTGAACTCATGGTGAGCGCCAACAATTTTACGAAGTCCTACGCCGAGGGACTTTTCATGGGGACATCCAAAGATCAGCTGGTTGATCCTCAGAAGCCAAAAACCAAGGCCATTTCGCCTGAGGATATTGCGAAGATGGAGGCGGAAATGGAAAGCTTGGAACGGGATTTTAAATCCATCGAAGAGGGGTATGCTGAAAACATGCTCAATCTCACCGTGATCCGGGGCTTCCTGAAGCGGCTTTTGGAAAACGTCAAGGTCGTCAGGTTCATCTCGTCCAAACACCAGGATCTTTTCCCGGAATTCGAGCGAATTGTGGCAGCTGACAGCTTGTGAACGCCTCTCTCTTGCTTCGATCAGCGCTCATTATCCCATCCACCCAGCTTTCCCGCCTTCGCCTTGGCTTCCAACCCGCCCAGTTTCTGGAGGTAAGCCCGGGAATCCATACCCTCTGGCAGTTGGATGCGCTTTCCGTAAATGCGAGCTAGGCCGCTCGAGACAAGCAACTCACAAAGGGGCCCCTCATCAGTGATGATGTATGCGTAGAAGCGCTGTTTCTTGCTCGCGCCAAGTGCATCCTGCCACAAGGTAAAAACGGTGAAAGGTTTCTTGGAGAGCTTCTCGGCAGTGAATTCCGCTGCCCGGTCTCCGAGTTTGACCACTGTCTCTGCGGTCATTCCAAAATAGCCAGCCTGGTCGGCGATTCGCTTGGGAAAACGGGTGTCTTTCCCATCTTCAGGTGTATCGACAAAATACAACCGAAAGATCTTATCGGTGTCGGAAGGGATACGCACGGTGAAGCTGTCTCCGTCATTCCATTCAGATTCCACCAGAGTGCAGCCCTCGATTTTTTCCCATTTGTATTCCGGGGCAGCGATAGCGGAGGTGGAGATGAGAAAAATGAAGATCAACTGGCGGGCAACCATGTTCTGAATATACCAGCGATGTAAAAAATACGGGAAGATGTTTAGCGATACCACGCAAATATTCCCGTTGTTGAAATTTTCAACATTGACGCTTCGAGACCTCGCTTTGAGTTCTCCTAAATGGTAAAAAAATTGCGGATGGCAAAAATGAAACAAGACAACCAATCCAACGATAACCTCAACTCCCTGATTGCTCAGGCGAAGATCTATTCCAAGCACATGATGGAGGCAACAGGGAGCGTCCCGCCAACACTGATGGCCCTGACTCCCGAAGGCTTTATGATGTTTGTTCCAGCGTCGGTTGCAAATGAAAACGAAAAAGACCAATTCGCGAACGCGGGTCGGCTCCTTGCTGTGGGATACAATGCCACTGCCGTGGCCATGATCCTCGAATCTTGGATAACCTTCGCCACTCGCCCCGGCCAACCGCTAGATGTTACCCCCCCTTCACAGTCACCCGACCGCAAAGAAGTGATTGTGATTATGGGCGAGACTCGTGAGTCTTGCGCCCAGCAGTTTCTCTTCATTCAGCGAAATTCCTCCGGGAAGTTCACAGGCTTTGGCACGAGCCTCCTCCCCCAATTCGATGACATGCAGGGACGATTTGCCCAGATGATGCCGCCCAAGGTGCCGGGAGAGAACGAAGTGTTCATGGCCCGGAGTTTGCTCACCGCCATGGGAGTAAAAGTCACGAGCGCCGGGTTCAATCCCATGTGGAACTGAAAATGGAGAACTATCAACGCCATCTCCAGACCGCCGTTGGATACCTTGAGCTCGGAATGATCGAGGAGGCTGCAGCAGAGGTCGAGAATATCGCCCCAGAGGACAAGACCAGAGTCGAGGTCATGGATTTCAGGCTCGATCTTTTTTGTGCTACCGAGAAGTGGGACGGTATCGAAGCCGTCGCAAGGCACCTTGTTGAGAACTACAACTGGAGCTCGAAATGGGCAATCGACCTTGCCAGGGCACTCAGACGAACCACTGGCATCGCTTCGGCCATGGAGGCATTGATGCGGGCCGAGGAAACATTCCCGGACTGTGCGATCATTCACTACAACCTGGCCTGCTACGCATGCATAGAGGGAGACCTGCAAACGACGAAAGCTCGGCTCAAAAAGGCTTTTGTTCTGTCCCCCGACCTCAGGCTCGCAGCCATGGATGATACTGACCTTGAGCCCATGTGGGAGGAATTAGGAAAAAGTGAGGGGTAGGACAGTTTTTGTCCCAAGAGAGATGAGAGAGTTAACGCCATGACCAATAAAACCATTCGCGTTCAGGGTAAAGGAAAGGTGGCACAGGCACCTGATCAAATGCGGCTCACCTTCTCTATTATCCATCTCGAGCCTGATTTCAAACCGGCAGTCGAGGGCTGCAACCGCAGAATTGAAGACCTCAAAAGAGCAGCCACAACAGTTGGAATCCTAGCCGGGCAGCTCAAAACCGCTCAATTCCTGGTGAAAGAGCAGACGGAATACCAGGATGGAAAACCATTGTTGGTTGGCTTCCAGGCAATACATGTGCTCACTGTGGTCCTCCCAATTGACCGGGATTTGATCGGAAACTTCCTTTCCGAGGTGATGTCGAGTGGGGCAAAGCCACTCATCAGAATCAATTTTGAGGTGACCGACTCCGAAAGCCTGAAACAGCGGGTTCTCTCCGCGGCAGTGGAAAATGCGAAGTGTCGGGCAGAGACAATTGCCACGGCAGCGGGCGTTACCCTCGGTGGGATCGAAAAAATCGAATACGGATATTCGGAGGTAAGAATTTCCACCGAGGAATGCGAGATGTGTATCGGTGAGAGCAGTGAAGAGTCCTTCGGCGTTCCAGAACTCAATCCCACGGAGGTGGAGGCAGGTGACACCGTCACAGTCACCTGGCAGATCTGCCAATGAACCTCTTCACACTGCACGCAGGAACTTGGGTCGGGATGGACCGATTT
This sequence comes from Terrimicrobiaceae bacterium, assembly GCA_041738805.1. Lineage (GTDB taxonomy): Bacteria > Verrucomicrobiota > Verrucomicrobiia > Chthoniobacterales > Terrimicrobiaceae > JAJTZA01. The sequence goes on from JBGSPC010000152.1 coordinate 12,104, forward strand.
GGATATGGTCGCGACCGCTCGCCAATCAGAATCCAGGAGGTCACGCCCCTCAAAATGGGGGCCGGGCATATCAGGATTGATTATTTCCACCTTAACTATCCCGAGGGAGTTCAGGATAAGTCAGTTGAGTTGCGGGTCCTTGATCGCAATGACCAGATCCTTATTGGCGTAGACACATCGGGCCAAGTTCACATTTTTTCAGATTTACGTCCGGGATGGTTTGAAATCACAGGCAGTGGTGAGCCGAAGGGGCTGGAGCGAAACCCTGACCCCGCTGTATTTTTAGAGAGGATCTATTCAAAGCGATGATTGAGAAACTCATTTCAGGTGCCCAAACCGGAGCAGATCGAGCTGCCCTCGACGTGGCGATCCGACACGGATTCCCCCACGGGGGCTGGTGCCCGAAGGGGCGGAAAGCGGAAGATGGGGCCATTGGCGGTCAGTATCAGCTGACGGAAACGCCTTCAGCCAATTACCTTCAGCGCACAGAATGGAACGTCAGGGACACCGACGGCACGGTGGTATTCACGCTTTCGGCAGCGCCCACCGGTGGATCGCTCCGCACAGTCGAATTCGCTCGAAAACACAAGAAACCATGCGCTCACATCTCGAAGGCCGGAAATTGCCAGCCAGCGGAGGCACTTCAACGCTTTGTGCGAGAGCACGGGATCAAGCGACTCAACGTGGCAGGCTCCCGAGAAACCAAGGAGCCCGGGATTCACCTATGGGTTATGGGTGTCATAGATGACGCATTTTTCTATGGCGAGAACCGTCCTGGAACGTTAGGAGGGCCGGGAGAAGGCTGATTGCATGACAAACAAGCCTGAACTGCTCGAGTTTTACTGTGAGATGTGTCGCAAAAGCGGCTCTATTATGGAAGTCGGCCCTGAGCGTTACAAAATCATGGCGGAGATCTCAGATGAAGACATGGAGGATATTCTTGTCGATCTGACGTACGCCAACGCCGAGAGCATAAACCGTATCGTCGAGGCTGAAAATCCAGGCAAATCGGATCAGGACATCCTGGATTTCATGGAAATGATGCTGAATCTACTTTTTCTTGGATTTGTTGCAATCAACCCTGATGGAGGTCTTGGGTGTTTGGCTCCTGAGGGACCGCCTCCAACGGATGATGAGAAACTGGCGATGGATCGACGCATTCGTTCAGCCTTTCCTATCATTCCAGCCGCCATTATCAGGGCATTAAAAGGCGGAGATAAATCAACCAAGGTCGGCAAGCCGTTGGATATACGCTCACGCACATAAACAGCCCAACCATGCGATATCTCCTCGCCATCATTCTGCCACCTGTCGCAGTGCTGCTGTACGGTAAACCAGTTCAGGCCATTCTCAACTTGCTTCTTACGCTTTGCTTCTGGATCCCCGGCGTGGTTCATGCACTCTTCGTCGTACACAGCCATCTTGCCGACAAACGCTCAGAGAAATTGATTCTTGCGGTCAAACAAGAGACCATGCGGTTTTTAAAGGAGCCAACATGAAATTTCTACAATTCATCCTTCCTGTCCTATTTATCGCATCGGTCCACGCAGGGCCAATTTCCGTCGAACTCACCTGTGGAAGTGTAATCAACGGGGAGCTCCTCTCATGGAACGGTAAAGAAGTGGAGATCAAGGCCGAATTCGGCACCATGAAGCTCAAGCGAGAGTCCCTATCCTCCAAGACCCTCGACAGGCTCGATCTTCAATCCGGCGACCCGCAAAAACTGGCCGCACGAATCACGGAGCTTGAGGCCACGGTCGAGAGTCTCCGTAGGGATAATGCCGCCCTTCGCCAGCAACTCACGCAAACAAACAGCCAAACATCACCCGCCCCGGTTACACAATCATCAGGTGTAACGAGCAGCTCATCCGCGACAACAGCCCAGAATACAGGACTTTCCTACACGCGTTCCTCAACTGGAAAACGCCACAATTCCAACTGCCGGTACTTCGGAAGCGGCAGTCCGTGCGGCCCAACTGACGGTGTCGCTTGCAAAATATGTGGCGGGTAATTTTCGTTCTCCTTGTCGCCCTCCAATTGGCGAATGCCGAGACTGTTTCAATTGTCACATGGAATTTGGAGTGGTTCCCCGGCAAGAAGCCCACATCAACGCAGGTGGAGAGAGCCTTGCACATGTCAGAAGCCAAGGATGCATTATTGCAAATTGCCCCTGATATTTTGTGCGCCCAAGAAATCCGCGATGTTGAGGTATTCACGGAACTCACTTCTGTTCTGCCAAAAATGAAACCCCTGATCGTTTCAATGTTCCGGGATTCGCCTGCCGGGGGAGCGGTTTCAATTCAACAAACGGCAATTGCGTCCATCTACCCATCTGACTCTGCTTGGTTCGAGGCTTTCAAGCCTGCCCCAAATACGCCGCCAAGAGGCTTTTCATTTGCGGCGGTCCCTTTTGGAAAGACCATTCTATTGATTTATTCCGTCCATCTCAAAAGCAACATGGGAGGTGTCTCCTTAGCTGCACCCAAACGGGAGGAATCCGCTGCCCAACTTGTGGCTCATGCAGCAGAAATGAAGGCGCTTTACGGCCAGCGTTTTCAGGTGGCTGTCGTTATTGCAGGAGACTTCAATACCGACCCAACAGATCCTCAGTTCGCTGAGGACAAGACTTTTGATGTTTTCAAGCAGGCAGGCTTTGAGTGGGCATGGGCAAATGTCCCACGCGAATCTCGGGTGACACACCCGAGCAAAGGGCGTTACCCGGACGCGACTTTCGACGGATTCCTGACGAATGGTGTGAATGTGATCTCGTCAGAGGTTCGTGGCGGATTTTCAGTTTCCGACCACAATCCGGTGGTGCTCATACTTTCTGTCCCGTGAATATCCAATATAACCTTGCCTGCTATGCATGCGTGAGCGGCGACCTTGATGTTGCCAAGGAGAAGCTAAAACGGGCCTTCGAACTCGACCCGGAACTCAAGCTCACATCCCTTGATGACCCGGATCTTGACCTGCTTTTGGGTCCTGCAAAGAATCGAGGGGTAGCCCCGTAAATGTCCCACCCTGCTGTATAAAATTCTGACATGATTGATTCAAATACACAGCAGGACGGTGAAAGCGGATTGAACGAAGGAATTCCACAATACGGGATTTTGAACATCCAAGAGGAGGCAGACCGCCCATTTGAAGGATCCTCTATCGCTGTCTCAACACCAGAAGCGGTTATTATCATGGGGCCGGTGGCTTCAGGGAAAACAACGTTTCGTGAAAAACGATATCCAACTGGGTATGTCCTCGTTGATGCATGCCCGATCTTCCTTGCAATGAGCCAAGGAGAATTCCTTCCCTTTCCCGGCGATCTGGAGGCACCGCTTGAAGTCATCGGCTCAATGGTGGCAGAACGTGCGATTCGGGAGCGGCGGAACATTGTGACCGAGGTCGTTGGCGACCAGTTCGATCCCACCAAAGAAATGATCGATGCCCTCAGGCGAGCCGGCTACAAAGTGCAGATGGAGGCTGTCGACGCGCCCTTGGAGGTGTGCAGGGAGCGAAATCAGTCGCGTGGAGATGACAATATTTCAGCCTACTACGCTCAGGAGTTTAACCTTCGGTGGATAACCAACGCATGCAATGAGGAGGGTGGAAAATGATCGCCGCTGATGCCCCAAGAACGACACGGTGGGGTTCGCTGCCACTATCGAAATGGTCCACGACTAGCGAAACCGACGCTCGCACCCGGCTCCCAACCTTTGAGCGAGTCTCCCCGGAGTCATTCGGTCTGGGTGCCAACCCGAATTTGGACATCGTGGTACGGAGTCCGGGACTGGGTTCGCCTCATCCCGTCCCGGTGGGGATGGTTTCCAAGACCTACCGCATCGTGCAGCACCACGAGATACTTGAGAGGGTTTGTGGATATGCTGCCAAGATCCCTGGGGCAACGCCTGGCCAAATCGAAGTTTCCATGACTGCCAATGGCGAGCGGGCCATGTTCCGCGTGGACCTCGGAGATGCATGGTCCTTCGGCCCTGACGGGAATTCTGTGGGGCTCCAGATCATCTGCCGCAACTCGGTGGATGGCAGCAGCGCTGTGCGACTTCATCTCGGCTGGTTCAGGTTCATCTGCTCAAACGGGTTGGTTGTTGGAGTTACGCTTGGTCGAGCACGTATGGCGCACACGGAGAGCTCTGATATGAACTCGGCCTTCGCTGTCGTCGAAAGCCAGCTTGAAATTGCCAAAGCGGAACGGGAAAACCTCGCGAAATGGGCAAAAACGCCTGTCTCGCTCGATGCGGTCCGCACTTGGGCTGACGATGCCGTGTTCAACGAATGGAGCACGCTTTCAGCTGCGAGGGTTTGGCACATTTGCCGCTCGGGCAGGGACGCCTCATTTTCACCACCTTTTGAGAAATCGCTGCCGACCCGACGAAAAGTCAAACTTCTCAGTCCGGTTCCAGGCGCACCCGATGTCGCCAAGACGGTTTATGATGTTGCGCAGGGGCTGAGCTGGGTTGCTTCCCGAAGGAGCGATGTCGGTGAGGCTGATGCGCGACAACGAGACATCGGCATGCTAATAAAGGCACTTAAAATCTGAAATATGGGGAATCGTTATATGATTGAGAAACTCATTTCAGGCGGGCAAACAGGTGCGGACCGCGCACCTCTGGACGTGGCAATCCGGCACGGCTTCCCGCACGGTGGCTGGTGTCCGAAAGGGCGAAAAGCCGAGGACGGGCCAATCGGCGGGCAATACATCTTGTTCGAGACGCCATCTGCTAGTTACCTTCAACGCACGGAATGGAACACCCGTGATACTGACGGAACAGTCGTTTTCACTCTTTCCAAGAATGCGACAGGCGGATCCCTTCGCACGATTGAGTTCGCCCGCAAGCACAAGAAACCATGCGCCCACATCTCCAAGGCAGGGAACTACCAGCCCGCCGAGGCTTTACAGCGCTTCGTTTCTGAACACGGGATCAAGCGGCTCAACGTGGCAGGCTCCCGAGAAACCAAGGAGCCCGGCATTCACCTTTGGGTCATGAGCGTCATAGAAGACGCCTTTTTCCACGGCGAGAACCATCCCGGAATGCTTGGGGGGCCAGGAGAGGGATAATTGTTATGGCGAAGAAACAAGATATTTTAGAGGCCTACTGCGAAGCCTGTCGGAAAAGTGGGGCAATTATGGAGGTGGGACCAGATCGCTACCGAGAACTCTCAGAAATATCAGACAGTGATATTGAAGAAATTCTCGTGGATTTGGCGCTAGCTAATGCAGAGAGCATAAACCGCATGGCATTCTCGGAATCAACGTCAAAATCCGACCAGGATCTTATAGACTTCATGGAAATGATGCTAAATCTACTTTTCCTTGGATATGTTGCGATCAATCCTGATGGAGGACTTGGGTGCTTTGCTCCAATGGGGCCAACACCGACAGACGAGGAAAGATTAGCGCTGGATCGTCGTATTCGCTCTGCATTTCCAATCATTCCCATCGCCATCATGAGGGCAGTGAAGGGCGGGCGGAAATTATCAGAATTCGAAAAGCCATCCAATTTCCGATCAAGAAGCTGATACCACAATGTTATGATGCTTCAACCACGTTAGCTGTCTCAATGTTGATCTCGGGCAGATTACTGTTCTTAAAGTTTCCCAAAAAATTTCAGCACAGCGATGACCGCGACGACAACGCCTGGGAAGCTGGTTCCGACAGCAATCCACCGGATCGCCTTCTTCTCAAACAGGTCGAATCGTTCGCATAGTCCGGTCAGTTGCGCCTTCATGCCATTTTGTCCGTCTTCGCCACGGACGATGATTTCAAGGGAGAGGAGGCGACGGTCAAACGCCGAGAGACGGTCGCGAACATCCTCCCGGCAGATTTCACACCGTTGGGCCAATTGCTCGTTGTGATCAGGGGCCATGTTTTGGTTTGGCGCTCTTGCGCTGCATAGCAGAGACCGCATCCAATGCCTCGCGGTATAGGGCGGCGATGCGTGCTTTGAGTTCCGGGGTCTCACCATTGGCCTTAGCTTCGGCCTTGAGTTCACGTAGCCTGACTCCAAATGGGGTCTCTGGGCTCAGATCCATAAACCCGGGTGAAATGCGCTTGATGGCGAGCGAGAGTGATAGGTGTTCTGCATCAAAATCAGAGCGCACTTTGAGATCCGCGAGAGCGGTCACCGCGTCGGCAAGTCGTAACAAGGTTGCGACCGAGGGTGTAGGGATTTGGTCTGAATTTGTGATCGTGGCCAGGAGCGCCTCTGATGCCTCCTCACTTGAAATGGACAGAAGGGCGGCGACGCTTTCAGGTGATTTTTCGGTCAGGGCCGACAGCAAGCTCCCGTTTGTGGCGAGCATTTGCGCCAAAGACTCCACATTGAGAGGCGAAAGCTCGGCTAATCGGGCGGGATCAGTCACGGAAGCGAGGACCTCGGCAGCCGACGTGGTCGGAAGCGACAGGATCATGGCCAAGGCTGCTTCAATTTGTTGGGCGGCAAGAAGGCTGAGGACAAGACGAGTAATCTCGGCAACGGGTGCAAGCCGCAGACGCTCGAAATTGAACCCAGCCAGCGTCTCGTGAGGGATCTGGGTTCCCATGGGATAGAGCCTTGGCCCACCAGTGCTGCCGAGGGCTAAAGCGTCCCGGTCCTCGGCGGTCAGTTCACGGCCCGGGTCGGCTGCTAGCGCTGGTAGAACCTGGGCAGGTGTGAGCGCCGCTACCACGCCCAAGATTGCAGAAAACGGGTTCACTCGAGCGTAAGGTCGAAGGGCTTCTGGTCTTTCTGTGCCTGGATGTAGGCGTTGGCGCGGAGGACGTTCCCATCATGTGCTTTCAGAACAGAAGCGATTCGGTCCACCGAGAGGCTGAGATTTTCGCGGCTGGCTGTCGCGTATTCCGATTTAGCCAAGTCCAATGCAGCGGCGAAGTCGCCCTTTGCCGAGAGGATCTGGACGCGGGTCGCCGGAAGGACGTTAGTTGTGTCAATCTCGCCTATCCTCGCGAGCAGCACTGGGGGGAGTTCAATTCCTGCCAACGGGTTCTCTCCCTCCCCTGTTTTTTGGTGATCAATGAATGCGTTTGCCCGGACGATATTGCCATCGGTTGCACGGAAGGCACGGGTCACGAAGTCGATTGCTCTGTTGATCTGCGCAAGATCGCAGAGCGTGTAGTAGGCTTTTGCCCATTGGAGAGCATCGGGTCGGCGGGCGGCAGCCGCATACTTGGCCAGGTTTGCAATCGTGGTGTGGAGTGGGAACCCGGAGCCTCCAGCGTTGAGAGACCAAAACGGTGACGTCAGCAGGTAATCGAAGGCAGCAGATGGATCGGACTTGGACTTATCTTCAGCGATTTGAGCTGCAGCAGCGAGGCGCAACCGGATGGACATGTCGTCTGGGAGACCGGCGGATTGAGCCGTGGCGTAAGCTTCTTTGTCCGCTGGCGGAGTCTGGCTCAAGCGAATAGTGGAGGCGAGGTAGCACTGGTATTCACTCCAGGGTTCAGATGCGGTAAATGCGTCGGCCTCGGACCTGACTTGATCGGACTGCTTTGCATTTGCGAGAGCTTGGATGCGGGCTACTGCAGCGATTTCCTTGGCGTGCTTTGGAATGTCCGACTGGGCGGCGATCCTTGTAAACTCCCCCAGCTTTTGTGTTAGGTCGAGCGAGCGGTCGGCTTGGATCGACTTAACTTCGTTGAACACGGCTCGTGTTTGCTCATCCATGGTCTGCGCGGAAGCCACATAGGGCAGGAGAATTGCGATCAGAATTGCGGGGTAGTAGTTTTTCATAGGGTTGTTGGATCTCACTCAGGCGGCCATAAGGCGTTCGGCGGGTCGGGCGGCGCTTGCCGCCACGCGATAGGCAGGATCGGGTTCCAGACCACATCGCCGTTAGCGTCTCGCTCGAAATCCACAGGGCTCACTCGCACATAGCTCCATGTCAACTGCCGGTTGCCAGCGTACATCCAGTATGAAGATCCAGGGATTTTTGAGGGGATGAAGATAACCGTGTTGAGTGTGTAGTCCGGTCCAAACTGGTCAAAGAGGGGCCTCCAGGTTTTTACCTGACGCCATTGCCGCCCGCTCTGCCCTACGCAAACAAAAACCGTTGCATAGCTATCGAAAAGCGAATGGCTGCTAATGGACAGATTGCTGGCACTGGCAAACCAGTAAACCATGTGGTCCAAGCTGTCAGCGCCTTGGAAATTGGTGAGCGTTCCCTTGATGACAAAATCTTTATAGGGTTCCCCCATAGGAAGGATGAACACCGGATGGTTGCGAATTTGTTCGATTCGTCCGACGAGGGCATTTGCCTGAGCGTCAGATAGCGCACCCCACAGGTTGGAGGGCGCAACCACCGTTCCCGCATCATTGACCGAAACCGATGATGTGCGATTTGATGGAGCGGTCTGACCTGATGCAGAGAGTACCCCGGCGAGCACAAGGAATGTGGTGATGTAGCGGATCATGTTTCTCCCGATGATGCGAAAGTCAACTGAACGGCTCCGTCCGGACCCGATAGGAAAACCGCGTGCCATTTGGAGGTGGTCTCGTTCCAAAGCTGAAGAGTCCTGCCGTCCTTGAAGCGGAAGTTGGCCTCGGCGGGGGAATGTTGGACGAGGTTTTCAAGCGAGCTAGCATCCGCCTTCGCATTGAGAGCAGTCTGGAGCCCCTCGATTTGTCCAATCATCTGAGGAGGCAAATGGGCAATTGGCAGTAGTCCCTCGCTATCGAGTGGTGCGTAACCGTTTGGAGTGCCTTTCTGTGAGCGGTTTTCTATTTCAGCCGGGGGTGGGTAAATGGGCGTTCCCTCGGCAGGCATTCCCTCATCGCCACGGACGATGTCATTTTCAAGGGTGACAATAAGAGTGTTTGAAGTCGTGCGTAGGTCACCCTCCGTCCACTCAATCTCCAGCATCAGAACCACTGATCCTGGTGTAGGAACGCCAGCAAATAGCGCGTCGATCTGAACGGTGTTGAGGTTCAGGTCAAACCGGTAGCCAGTGGTTGCTCCAGTTCCGCTTTTTACCCAGGCAAGGTCACAAGCTGCAAATGGGCCATTAAAATCTTTGTCGGCCTTGAGACCAAGGCGACCCGCAGCATCTTCCGCGAGTTCGGAGACAATTGCACCCTTCAGGAACTGAATATCGAGTGGGATCCGATCACGCCTTTTGAGTGTAATGAATTGAAGTGTGCGCGGGAATTGTGGGGACTCGATGAATGCGCGGGTGTCTAGATCGAGGTAGAGCCTCATGCCGGGGGCCCCCGTGTCAATCTACCCACTTTCCAAGGGGGCATCGCTCTGTGGCAAGCCAACGTTTCATGCGTGTGCATCCGCATTTTTTGTGCAGGCATTTACCGAGGCCAAAGCGGGCTGAACCGTCCCAATGATCGCAGGACTCACATATGGATGACCGCGCATCATAGGTGGCTTTTGTGACAACCGGAAATCCCGCTGCCGACCACGTGGAGACAGCTTTGGAGAAATTGGATGCCAATTCCGATACACTGGGCTCCTCTGGCAATTTGGATCCAGCCGTGCCTCGATACTTTTCAAGCAGATACCGGTGGTCGTTGTCGTGCAGAGAAACAATCTCTCCATTCACCTCGGCAAGAGAAATCACATCCTCAAAGTAACCGGGCGGCCGAATCTGTGATTTCTCCCGCAGTTGACCAAGAGTGAAGCTGATCATGGCGCTGGGTTGCAGAGGTCCCGGACATCAAAGCTCTGGGTAACGCCATCCACGCCGAAATACTGACCGTAGACTTCCCCTCCTGGACCATTGATGGAGAAGCGGGTGTAGGTGCTACAGCAATTTGATCCCTCCAAACGTAGAGAAATCGTAAACTTGCAGCAGGCATCCAGATCCATTTCTTGAATAGTAATGGGCACCTCAATCCTGGTTTGGGGACATTCGTTTCCGTTCTCATCTGCGCCGCAGCAACCAGCAGGAGATGAAACAAGATTAATTTGCCGGATGAATCGCTCTGATCCGTCCGATCTTACGAGATAGATACCAAATATGTCGTCCTCACACCGGTTCTCATCCACGTGGACGAGCGTAAGCTGGCAGGGAGTATCCAGGCACGCGACGCATCCGCCGCAGTTCCCATTATCTGAGGGCGTGAGAAGTTTTGTCGCCATCTGAGGTCAGGTCGAGGGGGCAATGAGGAAGCGTTTCGTCGTTGCAACGCCGTTTTCGCAGACCTCGATGTCTTCCTTCGTGACGCCAGAGCCAGTTTCTGGGCCATTCCAGAAAATGGTATCAATGGTTTGTGGCGAGCCATCGCTATCCAGATAGCGGAGAGATGTGAATACCTCACCCTTGTCCTCGGGTTCCCCAACGACCATTGCCTCGATGTCATGGCCCGCCGTGTTGATAAGATTGACCTTCGGGCAGGTGAGGCTCTCGTCACGGCTTGAGCCCTGAAAATATGGGACCTCAAAGGAGTAGCCCTTTCCATCAACGCCGATGAACCAAAATCTGCCCTTTTCGGTAATCCCTTGAGGCGTGCTGGCAAACAAGTGAGGCGTTTGCCATACCTGACCGTCGCTTCCAATATACATGATCTGGTTGCTTGGATTGAGTGAAGAGGGTTGATCACCAAAAACCCCAACGGTATGGGCCGCTCCGTCCTCACCGACAAGGGTGGGGTAGGTGAACAATTGGCTGCCGTAATTGGACCAAAATACTCCGAGGCTCATCATGCGGCCATCTGCCCCCATGACATGAGCAGTTGAACCGAGTTGCGGCCCATAAATGGAGGTTGGGAAAACCCGGACAGCAATTTCCCGCCCATCGGAGGTGACCACATAGACTCGCTCAGTGATGTCGGCGGACAGGATCGGTGCCGGGAACACCTTGATGATTTGGCCGATGCCCGCAGGCGTCACTGTATGTGCTGGCACGAGCGAGTCCAGAATTCCTTTGGCGATGCCTTCTGCCCCACCCTCACCAAATCTCTCAGCGCCCTCTGCGAGCGTGTCCGCCATACCGTCTGCTGCACCTGCTGTGGCAGCCGCAGCCATGTTTACCCCCTGGGTGATCACTTGCCTGAGAATTCGAGCCATCATTCGACAAAAAGCGGCAATATCAGGAGCCGGGAAACTCGTCAAAGCGCACCACGTCATCTGGGATTCTTCTTCCCCCACAGTGAAATGGACCCGAAAGATCAAATTCGTAGTGGGACTTCCAGTTTCCTCATCCACAGGAAAAAGTGTGTAAATAATTCCGATTTCCTCGGTGTAGATATAGTCACCGGGGCGGGGCTGTTTCTGGCCCTCAGCCGCAAAGTGGGAGGTAATCAGGTCTCCAACATTAACGTATTCCTGAAATTTCGCGTCCACGAATTCGCTCACGTTATCTAGAACTTCAAAGGCACCGGCAAAAAGCTCCAGAATCGCGTCTGCAAAGACTGAAGCATTCGGAGTGGCTGTCTTTAGGGCGCTAAAAAGAGCCCCAAGGTCGGGTGCTGAGCCCGCCCCAGAAAGGAAAGAGGTGACAATGGCTGCAATGGAATTTGCAAGCTGCGTGGATGTTGGGAGAGCATCCACCAAGGCCTCTGAAATAATCCCTGACATTCTTTCAGCGATAGTTGAAGGCGCAGGCAGGGCGGTGAAAAAGCTATCCATCACGTCATCCAGGATCTCTTGAATCATTGTGAAGGGGTTAGGAAGGAGGTCCTCAAAATTGACCTGATGAAGGGACGGACCCCCAGTTATCACTTTACGAGGGATGCTGGCGGCTACCGTGGTTCCATTCGGACTACCCGTGATGCGAATACCCGCACCAGGAAGAACCCTGTTTGCCCGGACGGCATCAGCGAGTGCCTGCAAGTCTGCGGCCTGAAGCTTCTGCCCCTTTCTGAAGGTGGGGATGGTCATGAGTAAATATCAGGGTTCCACCCAGCATGCCCACTGGACATGTATTCGTAGGTGTTGGTCCACTTGCCATCTTGCCCGCGGTTTCCGCTTGCTCCAGTGAGCATCCAGTTTGCTCCAGATGGGAGGGTTGGAGCGCCCGATGGCGCATCAATCTTTCCAAGTTTTGAAAGCCGTGGGGAAGTGTTCTCAATATTGGTGATTCGCACAACCGCCCTTGGAACCAAATAATCGGTAACCCCTTTGTCGTAGAGAGATGCGAGAGCCTCCATTGCGCCCCCTGCCTGTGATGGCTTCCAACCCGCCAAAGCCTCATCATTTGGATTGTTTTTCCAAAGATTCCAATTTTTCCATTCGGCCGCGCTGATCTCCTTAAACTTCTCGTGGGTCTCAATGGGTTCCTGGCTCATGCTCCCCTCGACGCTGTATTCCTGACCCGAATTTGCAGGTGTCCCCGGCGAGGCTAATTCACAAACCAAAGTGTGCTTTCCGTCCGTGTGCGTGCGGCGAATGTTGGAAGCGCCGAGCGGTGCGGGAGGCGGGCCTGCAAAATCTTCCCAGGTCTCCGATACGACCGTCTTTCCCTTGGAATCAGTGGATGATTCAGATTTTGAGAGAACTGCGGCCATCGGTAACCAGCATCCCGTGTCAAGCGAGCACGTAGGATACCTCGACGCTTTCCGGGGACCTGCGGCTCACACCCTTTGCAATCCTCTCAAGGATGGATGTCTGCCTGCGGTTTTCCGTTAGAATCGGGTCAGACCCGCTTGAAACGAAATTTCCACCCGCCCCAATCCGGGCAAGTGAAGAGGAAAAGAGTGCCCCGGAAATTCCCCGCTCTGAGGATTGCGGCTCTTGGGCGAATTGGGCGTTGACCAAGCGAGCTGCCGCAGCCTGCGCCTCCTCTGCAGGAAGAACCCCCTCCAGTCTCTTGAGTTCTGAATTGTAGCGCTGCAACCACTCGATCCTACGAGCTTCCTCTTTGTTCCCCGCTGCCTTGGCTTCAGCTAACCGGGTCTCCAGATCAAGGGCTGAAAGGGTTTCCCGGTTGGCTTCTGCTTTCTGTGCGGCAGCCTCCGTATCGAGGGAGCCAACCTTCTGTTCGGCAATCCGGGCGGCTTCTGCAGGGTCAAGACCAACTCCAATTCCTTGCTTGGTTTCTTGTTCAAGGCGGGCGTCGCGGTCAAATTTGGCGGCGCTGTCCGAATCCCCTGAAGCAGACGCTTGGGCACGGGCAATCTCTCGGTTGACCTCTCGCAAGAAATCCGCCCGCCGCTCTGCCTCCTGAGTGCGCTTCTTTTCCTCCTCTTCAGCCTTGCGAATCGCCTGCTCCCGTTCGCGGCCAAGAGTTTGTTCGATGCCAATCAGTTTTTCCCTCGCCTCGATGAGAGACTGCATCCGCAGAGCTTCCTCATTGGTCAGGGCGGTGGACTCCCGCTTTGCTGCGAGAGTCGCAATCTGGGCATCCAGGTCTGCGGTATCGCTCACACCGACCGAGCCAAGCGTCGTATCCCGCTGGTCGCTTGCAGAAAGCTCGCCAAAAGCCGCATCGGCAATTTTGTTGTCCAGGGCTTCCTTGTTTTTGCCAAGCTCAGCGCTCAGGCCTGCCGCCTTCCGGGTGCTTTCTTCCAGTGCTGCAGCACGATCTTTCTCAGCTTGCCTTTGAGCCATGACCTCCGGGCTGATCTTCCCCATCGTCTCGCGCATCCGCTCCAGCAAGCTGATCTGCGTGCGGTAATTCATTGCAATGTCATCGCGCTGTTCGGGCGCCAGGTTTTCAAATTGCTCGTCCAGACCCGCGAGAGAATCTCTTGCCGCCTCAATTTCTTGTTCCACCCGCTTGCCGAAGGCAATTTTGTCGGCCTCACTTGAGATGTTCTTGTATTCCTCCTGCACCGATCGAACGGCCTTATACATTTCCCGGTTGGCAGAGGTCGCCGCACGCACCGCCTCCTTGGCCTGGCTCACCTTTCCGATAATGAGTTCAATGCCGGCAGCAATCGCTGCAATGATGATTCCAATGCCGGTCGATATGAGCGCACCTTTGATCGCAAGGGCTGCGCCGCGGGCCGCAACACCAATGGATGCGAAGGCCGTCCGGGCTCCAGTGGCCATCGATGAGAAATTCAAAGACGCCAAGGCGACACGGACCTGCGCAAAAGATCTTGAGGCCGCAGGACCAAGGTTGCGCATTGCACCAACAACCCGTGCATCAAATCCAGCCCGGTAAAGTGCCATCGCTGCAACCACGCCAAGGATTTGAGGGATCATGCTCGAAAGTGCCTGGCCAAGTTGGATGGCCCCGACGGCCAGCTCCCCAACCATTTCACCAAAGCCGGTAAGGTCTGTCTCATTGAGCGCATTCGCGATTTCTTCCAGAGCTGGGGCAATGGCAGCCGTGATCATGGCAGCAAATTGCTGCCCCTTGAGTCCTGCCGCCCCAAAGGCATCTGAAACAGCATCAAAACGGTTGGCGTTTGCCTCCATCGAAGCAGCAAGCCCCCCAACCTGCGTCTGAGCCGTTTTTAATGCCGAGCCGTCCCGGAAAAGCGCCATCATCTGCCCACCGCTCTTGCCAAAGATTCCCATTGCCGCTGCAGCACGTTGCGTTGGATCGGGTAGAGAACCGATGGCCGCTGCAACCCGTGCGAACTGCTCGGCGGGAGAAAGTGACTGAAGCGCGGCCATTGAAAGCCCCAAATCCGCGAGTGCCCGGTTTGTTGGCTCCCCGTCCTCGTTGATTCCGCCTAGAGCTTTCTGGAGGCGATTGATCGCAGGGCCGACGGCATCCGCCCCAAGGCCGGCATTGGTGAACGCCTGCCGCAATACCACCAGATCGCCCACGGCAATCCCTGTTTGGGCACTCACGTCGGAAAGTCGTCCCCCAAGGTCGAGGGATTCCTTGACCGCTGAAAATGCGCCTTGGAGTGGCGCGAGGGCCGCATTTGCTGCTGCAAAAGCCCCCTGGGCGGCGAGTGTCGCTGCTGCTACACGGGTCAGTGCGGCATCAATGCCGGAAATATCGAGTCGGAATCTGGCGGTGATGTCGGCCACGCCAGAGCCGAGGTGTCAATGAGCGCGAAGGCCTCATCAAAAATGTGATAATCAACGTGCTCGGCTACCGCGAAGAATGCCCTTCCACTTATCTACTGCTTTTTTCTTCCAGCATTGGCTTTGGCTGCGGCTGCAATCCTTTGGAGCTCTTGTTGAAGCGCCTTTGAGTCCTCAATGACTTGCTCTCTTTTTTTGGCCTCTAAGCGAGCGCGCTTTGCACCCTCAGGGTCATAGATGCCGTTATGTTGGTTTGCCGGATCCTCTTCAGGGAAGTCTTCAAAATGTTCTGACCATTCGCCCATAATAATAGGTTGTTGTGGGTTAGTTTCCTACTGGCACGAGGTGCAGCTCTCATCATCAAGATTGCACCGTTGCGGGGTCGGGAGCTCCTCGCCCTCCAAATCGGAATCATCAAAAACTACAGGAGCAGGAGCAATGAGTTCTTCGGATTTTGTTTGTTCGGGGTTTTCCATAGAAGGTGGATTGTTGCCCCAAAATCGTCGGCATGCAAGTCATCGCGAGTGAATAAAAATTCCGGCTTTTAGATGAATCGTCCTTGGTGTAATTTTCAGGGGTGATGCCAAAAGTTGAAATGGCCCTCTCAATTGAACGAGCCATCATTCTCCATCCAATTGTCCTATGGGAGTTGGAAATTCGGGAGTTTCAGGCCAGCATTTTGCGAAATTCAGTAATTCTCGTCGATCCTGCCCCACCCCCTCCAAAACGACCGGCCTCAGAAGCAGGGTGGCTTTGGGAAGCTTTGCCTGAAACACATAAGCAAGAAATCAGGGAGCGGTTCGAAAATCCCAAGAAATTCATCGTTCGGAATCCTCAGATGTAGGCCAGTATTCAAACCCGGTGAGCTTTTCAGTCATGCTCCATTTCCAACCCCGCCCAATGACTATCAAATTTGAGGAGCAGCAAATGGTATCTGGGCCAACCCCGTTAAATTCTGCAACCAACTTTTCAAGGAAACTCTGGGCATTTTCTGAAAGTGGAAGACTTTCCCTGTCGCATAGCTCTTTAATGAGGTCGGCAGCAGATTCAGGAATGGCAACGGAATCAATAAATTTGGATTGATCACTCAATTCGCAAACGCGAGGCGGTTGTTCTGGCAAGCAATCGATCAATTCCGCCTCATAGTGTTTTGCGACAGCTTCTAGAGTTCGATTCGTTTTGCCGGATAGGTCGCCCACGATCTGCTCCATAAATGCGAGCCTTTCTCCAAGGGGTTCAGATGCGGATTGTTGTGGTTCTGAGTTCGAATTGGGTCATTTGGTGTTCATGTCTTCCCTATTAAGGGGAAAGCCCGTAACAGATTCGGCTTCGATTTTTTCCACACTCTCGGATCTGGACCGCGAAGGCTCGGAGAGTGAAGCTTCTGGTGTTCGATTAGTTTTTCCGAATAAATCACCATTGATCTGCTCCTTAAATGCGAGCCTTTCTTCAAGGGATTCAGGGACGAATTGTTGTGGTTTTGAGTTCGATTGATGTGATTTTGTATTCATGTCTTCATCTGTAAGGGAATATCCGGGGACAGATTCGCGATTTTTGTTTGAATAACGCTCAAGCCTTAAAGCCAGCCTTCCGTGCCGCCTCCTTGATGGCCAGCTTCTCGACTTGTCGTAGCATCGCCCCAGCTTGGGCGTCTATTGCCGATTGAATACGACGGTCGATATCCATACGGGAGGCGTAGTCGACGCTGTTGGTAGCTGACACCTCCACCATTGCCGCATCGGAACGAACCTTTGCGCTGCCGGGGCCCGAGTGACGGGTAATCCATGCTGGCAGCCGTGCGTTGAATTTGGAGGCAGCAGCTTTCCATCCCGATGCCAGAAAGCCGACCATCCGTTTCTTTTCCCGAATGAGCTTTGAAAGGTCGGAGGCCCTCACTTTGATTTTGGGTGAAAGCTCGCGCCGAACCCTCCCGCGGGCGTCACGGTGTCTGCGGTGGATGTCGGCTGGCGATTCGCTGGAAACCTCCTTTTTGCGCCCACGCTCCATGAGCTTGAAAATATCGCCCGCAACTTTTGCCTCCCCCCGCTTTTTTGCCTCCGTTCCCCGCACCCCCCCACCACCAGGCGGAGTGAATTCCGTTACCCGTCGGATGATCCCCCTGGCTTGTTCTTTGAGTATTTCGCCGATCGCCCTTCTGCTCAGAGCCCGGAACTGCTTCAATGCTGTATCAAATTTACTCCGGTCGAATTCAGTTCTCATCGTCATCAATCTCCATATTTAAGAGGCTGTCAGCTTGGGTTTCTGCCGGGGCTTCAGGCTTGACCGTCCAGGCACCTGACTGCCAGAGAGCACAGTGTTGGTAAGCAAGCGCCCGCCAGAGGGGGAGTTCCCAGAGAATGAAGGCTTCGGGCCAGCCCGTCTTTTCCGCCAGCGTGAAGACCCTTGAGGCGATCCACGCTGGCGCTAGGAGTTTGGGGGCGCGTCCCTGTCCTCGGAGCCAGGCCGGGGAATCACGTCCACGGATTGGGCGGCCGCAGAGGTCAGCCCGGTTTCTACCTCCCGGATAATGGCCGGGATTTCCGAAACCGGAATCCCCTGCGAGAACCGGAAGACCTCCGCACGAAAAACCTCGGGGGCTGAGTATGCCGCCCGCAGCACGGCATCCAGAGGTGCCCCGTGGATATATGCGTATTCCAATGCTGCCCCAAGGTGGTCAGGGGGGTGATCGCCAAGAGGAGTCACAAACGCGTTCTTCGTGCGGTGGAGGATCGCGTAGGACCCGCTTGAAAGGGGGCGAAGCGCAACCGTCCCAGAAGGCGGTCGCAGGAAATCATCGGCGCGTGTGTCGTCGCTCATTTGAGGAAGGAGAGGAGCGTCTGGCGCTTATCCTCGGGTAGGCCTGCTGGAATCGTGACTTGACGGTTCCCGCGACGCAGGAGAGCAGCAGGCTTGAGCTCCCTCATTCGATCCCGCAGCTGCGCATGAGCTCGGAATGCCCACCGGAGGAACGCGATGGGATGGTGAGGGTTGGCTAGGCACCACACCTCGCTTTCAAACCGGCGGCGAAACTCCGGGAATTCGATCTCTTCGCTACCATGTGTGGTTGTGTGAAACACGCCTCGCGACTCACCGTCAATAAACCACTCAACCCTGCGCAAGGGGCCTCCCTCAGTCTGCTCAACGGTATCTCGAAAACCGCCAGGCTCCACGAGCACGAACCCACTCGTAAGGGCAGCTGCCACAAGTTGGGTGTTCATGCTGTTGAGAGGGTTATTAGCGAACCGCACTTTTCCCTCTGCGGTTTGCTCGGCCTTGGCCTCTTCGGCGATCCAATGAAAGGAAGTTCCGTTTTGCATAGTGTGATCGGTGTTTGCTTAACTGGTTTCCGGCTAAGGCCTCAGGTGGCTGCCGGGTAGGCACTTCCCGAGTATTCCCATTCCTCCCAGTCGTCGTTGGAGGTCGATTCCTTGACCGTGGTGACAATCACCTTGCCGGAGATCCCACTCGGTCCGGTGGCAGCTTTGAGGGCGACCGGGCACGCTGCGCCCTTGCCTCGTGCGCTGAACTCAAAGGTGGGATCCTGCACCGCCGCGTTGGAGTATGCCCCGGCCTTGTCGGTAAGGACTTTCACGTCTCCTTTGCTGGAAACTTCGACCGACTGGGCGGTTGCGTGAGTGATGAGCGTCACGCCGATGTTGGTTGGAGTGGCCATGATCAGGTGGAGGCGAACTTCTGGTAGGTGATCTCGTAGTCAGGAAAATCCTCGTTGCTTTCAGAGACCTTGGCGGAGGTGATGACAGCGCTTGCCCCAACCGAGGTGTTTCGTGCGACCTCGGGGGCATATGTGCCCTTGCCTTTGAGCGTGACCGTGGTTGTAACGAGTCCCTTTGGCACAGCGAGCTTGGTGACGCCTGTAGCGTCCTTGCAGGTTGCGACCTCGACGGATTTTTCCTCCGAGGATTCCTGCAAATACCCCGCAGCCGGGTCGGTCACGCCGAAGAGGTTTACGGTTGCGAATGCCATGTTCAGTCAATGGGCAGCTCGCAGCCGGTGAGTTTGAGGTCAAATTGGATCACATACGACCGCTGGACAGTGTCTCCTGTTATGGTTTGGGAGCGGGCAACGGAAAATCCCCTCGGGCGGGCTGCCGAAGGGGTGGCCTCAAACTTTACAAGGGCCCGCTCGCAGAAATCATAGGAGGCTTTGCGAAGCTCGCTGATCGTCTTTGGGGAAAGCTCGGGGGCTGGTGTGTCGGCCATGCCCTACCCTCATTGTCAACCCGCTTGGATTCCCGCAACGAGTTCAATAGTAGAGCGCCAGGCACTCTCGACAATTTCCTCTGACTGGGAACGCACCCGCAACCCACGCAGGGCAAGACCTCCCGCCGCCTCATCGAAACGAGCGGATGTGGCCCCTGGATCAAGAAAAGCGTTTGCGAGATAGCCTGTCGCCTCCCTGTGCTTCGCCTCTCCCATTTCAAAAGCAGGCGTTCCCAAATGAATTTTGACCGTCGCACGGTGTAGGGGGCCAGCCACATGTTCGACTTCCGGGCACTCCACTATGACTGCCTGTATGTTTGCAGGGAGAATCTCCGAACTGGTCGCTTGGCGGACATGGACTCCCTGCATGGACGGCAGGAGGATTGCTGCAAACCCGCGCTCGATAGCCACATTCATTCAAGTGGCTCCACGGTCAGAGTAACCAGAGGGTGAGGGGGGCGGTTGGACACCCTGACAATGCGGAAGGACTCGCCCTCGTATTCGAGCTGTCTGCCAATTTCAGGGATGGCAGCAAGGGAGCTTCGCAAGACTTTGACCGTGAAGTTGCCTGATGCAGTAAATCCTCCTGCACCGAGTTCAAGGGTTTCCTGCGGCTCGGAGATCAGAGCCGGAATGTCTCGGCCTGCTATGGATACCTGCTTCCCGAATTCTGCAAATATCTCGGCCGCGTCGGCAGCCATTTCGTTGTAGATGCTCACTCACGAGCGAGCGCTGTCAACAGAGCAATAAAAAGCCGGTCAGTACTGCGTAGCACTGACCGGCGAAAAACGATCCTATGGATATTCTACTTCGAAAAGTTTCCCTTTGAGATTTTCTCCCCCGCGCCTTTCACGGAAAAGGCGGTTACTTCTCTGGTTTCTCCAGTTTCCTTGCATGTCCCTTCGTAGCGGTGAGGTGCCGATAGGAGCCCCATCGTCAGTGCTTCAGCAGCAGCGGCGCTGCTTGACGTAATACCTTTGTCTTTTATGTCCCACTTGTTGCTCATTTTACGTGTTCCTTTCAGGTTTCTGAAGTGCTCCATGCACTCCATTGAAGGGTTAGACAGCTGCGATTCAGAATTGTTCAAAGATCGGCAAACAGCGAAAAAAAACTCGGGTTTTTCCAGTGTGGGCTTCTTTACAGTGTTCGATGGGAGAACACAAAACATGTGGAAATTCGCTTTTTCAAAATGCTTCCTCTGGTACTTCTTGCCGTGTGAGAGTTGCTGCAAATTTGGAACGTTATTCGTTGATAGCCGCCTTGATAAACGACGTGGAAAAAATGTACCAGGTTTTTTTGGACGATTCCCTCGGCATAATCAATGCGCCCGTGATCAATGAACTCGCCCATAAATTCTCTGAAAATCTCGCCAATCGCCACGTTGATCTCGGGTTCAATGTGTTTGCGATTGTCTCGGACGTTTACCACCGTGAAAATCTCCACAGCGATGTAATCAAAACATTTCTTGATCCGACGGCTCCACATGGGGAGGGAGACCAATACCTTCGGACATTTTTACAGTTTTTGAATGAGATTGACCCAGGTGTTGACCCTTTAAACTACGCATGTGCAAGAGTCGTACGGGAGGAGGGAAAGGTAGACATTCTGATTGCGGACGACGAAACCAAGCACGCTGTTATTATTGAAAATAAGATCAATGGAGCCCCCGACATGCCGCGGCAGATACCGCGCTACTTGAAAGCGGTATCGGCTGCGGGGTACACGTGCGATGCCATTATTTATCTCCGTCTTTCTGACACGAGGGGACCAGACCAAACAGATTGGTCTTCGCAAGACAAGAAAGTAGTCGCCAATCTTCTTTCCGTGGTGCGCGCTTACGACGAGACGAATTCCGACCTTTATTCAGGGTGGATAACGAGGTGCCTCACAAATCATGTGAATCCAAGTGATTCCTATTTTCTCCTTCGCCAATACGGCCTACTGATAAAAAGCCTAGGGAAACACATTATGAATAAACCACTGATGGATATGTTTTATGCTCAAATGATTGATGCAGAAAAATATCGAGCTGCAATTTCACTTCAATCAATGCTCAACTCGTTGGGGCTCTATCGGGTCGAAAGGGTCATCGACTTTTTCAAGCGCGACCTTGAACCATTTTCTAGCCTCGACAACTATCGTGACAATGTTGCGTATTTTACCGGACTAAATATTGGAGATGCTCACTTGGGTGTTGATATTATTATGTTCGAAAATCACTCAACCTTTCAATTTTGGGATCGAGAGGATCAGGCAGGTAAAAACGGTCATGCGAGAACGATGCTCCAGAAGATGGGAGTCATTGATAAGTATATGGTATCAGAAGGGGTTTTTAGCATGGATTTCAAATTCCCCACTGAGGAGAACGCACTCTATGCTCACATCCGTGAGTTTAAGTCGATACTAGCCTCAATCGTGAGGCCATCTGCAGTGATCTTGTAAAAGCAGCGTCACTAATGACTGATTTTAGGGCTTCACGATACGTTTGATTCCGTCTGCGATTGCCGGTTTGAACCCGTAGAGGCATTCCACTGTAACAAAGATGCGGTTGCTGCTGGTCTCGGTGTAGCGCAGGTAACCGAAGGTCAGGCCGGTCTCCGGGTCGGTAACGGCCCCGGCTTCGTCGTATTCTGCCACAGGGACCAAGTAGCGCATGGCCACAGCCATTCCGCTCGGGTGAGAGGCAAAACCAACCAATTTCTCACCGTTTTCAGGGAGGATGACCGTTTCGTGGACATCGAACCCGCCAATGCGGCGGATTTGCGCGTCAACCACCCCAGGCTGAGTAATCGGCAGATAGAAGCTTTTAGCGATCACGTCATCAGCAAGCAGACTTGTGAAATAAGCCCCGTCCAGCACAAGCGAACGGTCACTGATGGGCATTTTGGCCAAGCTGCATGCCTCACGCACGGAGAGGACTTTCTTGTAATCGAAGGCACTGGCTGCCACCGCAGGGATGGAGGGCACACCGTAATTGGCTGCAGTGATCTCGGAGAAGATGTCCTGGAGCACGTCATGGGCGAGTTGCTTGACGGCGCTAGCCACCAAGGTTTCCAAAACATTGAGGGCTGTTTCAGCCGCCTCCCGAGCGGTTACGTGAACCGTTTTGTATTTGTGGCGGTTTAACTGTACCGGGATCACTGTAACCGTGGAGTCAGCGTTTGCCGTGTAGTCGCCTGCGAAATCGCTCGAATCGCTTGGGGCACCAACAACCGGGACACGCACGGTGTCGAGTTTGTCTGCGGGTTCGGGCGAAAAGTTTGTGGAAAATGCCCGCAGTGGGGTGAGTGCGGCGCGGTAGGGCAAAAGGGCCGATTGGGCAACCTTGATGTCTTTGACGTTGGTGAGTGTGTTGGCCATGGGAGTGGGGTGTTAAATTTGGGAAGTTGCGAGGATCTGGGCCTGCTGTTGCGCGGTGAGTGAGCGCCAGAAGGCGGTTTGCTCTTTCGGGTCGGTGATGGCCCGGAATTGCTCGACAAGGGATGCCGTTTGGTTGTCTCCCTTGGGGGTGATCTGCGCTGGTTGCGGGGTGCCTGTTTCCGCAATGATTTGAGCGGCCCGTTGGGATGCGCGTTTTTCCAAGTCCTGCTCGGCGGATTCCAGGGCGGCGTTGCGCGCCGCAATTTCTTTGAGCTGCTCGTGGAGAGAAGTCCTCTCGGTTTGAAGCTCAGTGAGCTGGATGCGCGTGGCTTCCAACTCCGAGCGCACTTGGAGGAGCGCCTCCGCTTCAATCTTTGCCTCGGACTTTGCGGCCTCGATTTGATTTTGAAGATTGGCCTCGGCCTCGGAGAGGAGGCCCTCACGGGCTTGGGCATCGGCTTCCAGCCGTGCGATGTGTTCGCGGGCGGTCGCGAGTTCGGATTCAATGGAAGGTGCGCTCATTGCCTTGGGTTCCGTGTCAACCGCCCGAACGTGCAGTTGCCTCAGCCGCCCTAAGGCCTCCTCCCGACTCTCGACCATGCCGGCCAAGTTCAGACGCATGGCTTTGCGGGCCGAAAAGGTCTGCCCCTCCATCGCCTCGTCTGGGATTTTCCGCCCGCGGGCCAACACCGCCGTGCGAAATTCCTCGAAGGTTTCCTCGACCTCACTCTGGAGCCAGTCACGCTGCTCCCCGGTCAACTCCGTCCCTGGCGTTCCCGTGGCTTTGAATTTACCTGCAGCGAACACCTCAACCTTCAGACCCGCTTGGGCGAAGGCCCCCGTGGAATCCACGACAGGTAAAATCACACCAATCGAGCCAATCCGCGCACTCGGGCTTGCATAAATGGCATCGGACTGGCTCGCCACCCAATAGGCCGCCGAGCACATCTGCCCCGCAGTGAATGAGTAGACGTATTTTTTCTTGGAAGCTTTGGCGACCGCCCGGGCCAGTTCAGGGGTGCCATTGACCGAGCCCCCCGGAGAATCAATATCAAGAAAGATGGCTTGGACATCCTCTCTCTCTGCGGCCTCTTCGATGGCCCCCAAGAGCGCCTCGGTGTCGCAGGCCCCAAGCACCACCGAATCAAAAAGATCGGGTTTGCGAAGCATGGGGCCGAAGATTTCAATCTGGGCAATGCCCTCCTCGATCTTCAGAAGCGCAGAGGCCGGGGGCTCAGAAATTCTTTCCCGCTGCTCAAAGAATGCACGTGTGGCATCAAAGAGAGGGACTATGGCCTCGGGGGTAATCAGCCAGGGTTGTTTCTGAAGAAGCGCGGGATTCACTCCCCCCGCAAACATGTCAACGGCAACTTGATCTTCCTGAAGAGCAGGGCGACCCTATAACCGCCGCGTTGGCGTAACCGGGAATGAATACCGGTGATGAGAACGGCAACCTTCTCGGAGAGCAGCGTCCGCCTCCAGGCGGAGATGTGGGTTCAAATCCCACACGCGGCACTTTCATCCCGTCTGCCGGAAGCCCGCCGCAGAAGTTTGATGCTCCTCGTTCTCCCCAACAGCTGGTGTAGTTTCTGTGCCACCACGCGGTTTCCAGAGCATTTCCAAGGGGACTCCAAATTCCTCCGCCAGGTCCACGAGGTATTTTGCGTTCCGGGCTCGAACCCGCATCTCTTCCTCAAAATCCAAGCCCAACTCTCCGAAGCTTTGGGAAAGGGTTTTGAGGCCCATTTCCACATCAGCCCTGTTTTGTTGGGCCTCACGGCCCGCATCGACGGTAATCCGTCTGGGGGTCGTGCAGGAAATCTTCCACCAACCCGGTTGAGCTGGGAGTTGCCCCCGTGAAATCGCGTCGGCGATCACATACGCCCACACGGGTTCGATAAATCGATTGATCAAAACCAGTTGGCGAAACGAAAACCGTCGATCGGCCTTTGCGACAACCAAGCGAACCCCAGCTCCACCGATACTGCTTGAATCGGCCGCAAACTCATAGGGAAGCACCCCCAAGGCTGAATCCCGCCTGAGATGTTGCAGAAATCCTGTGAATGTCGGGCTGGGCCGATTGGACTCAAAGCTGTCCAAGGATTCATCCGGCTTGAGTGCGACGAGCTTGCCGCCAATGATTTTTTGAAGTTGCCGGGGATCGCTTCCCGGGCCAGTTCCTTCTGCCTCCCCAACAGAGAAATCACCAGATTCATCCAATTCCCCCCTCGCCGTTTTCAGCACACGAGCCACATCAGCGTTGTCCTTTACCGCGTGCTTTTCGAGCGCCAACAACTCCATTTCATCAAGAACGTGATTGATCGAGTGCTGGATAGTCGGCCCATTGCGAACAGCACTGACCGACTCCGCCTCAAAAATGTGCAACATGGAAGAAGCTGGAACATCTCGGTGAAAGGTGTCCTCCAAGAGCCTATAAAAAATAGGCGATCCATCAGCGGCGAGCCCGACCCCATCAAAAGTTTCGTCACTGGAATCTCCAATGCGGTGGGTTTCAATTAACTGGATGCGAGGCTCCCCCAGCCCGTTTCGAGTCTTGAGCGCAAAATACTCACCGTCCACGTCCATGCCCCGGCAGACCAGTGACTGGCACTCCTCAAAAGAAAATCGCCCGGTGATCTCACATCGAACGGCCCAACGAGAAAAAAGCTCCTCTGCCCGGTGATTCCAATCGTCATTGGGTGACTGGGCTTGAGGGCGAATCCCGTCTCCCGTGGAATAAATCGCCATGTTGGAGACCAATTCGCGGACGAATCCAGAGTTGCGATGCAGGTAGCGGGAACGACGAACCAGCTCGGAACGAACCCCAGGAGAGAGGTCCAGCTTGGAATCTCGCGGCGCAGAGCCAGGAACCCTGCCTCGGGTCGGAGACCAATTGGCCGCATCATACGGCGACCCCCAAGCCTTTGGAGCGAGGAGTGGCGGCAACAATAGGCGGGCGAAACGCGAGAGGGCCTTCATTTTGGGATATAGCCAACCTGTGACTGAGCCACCCGGCGGCGGGGGCCGTATGTTTCGGGGTCAAGGATTCGGAGTGCATACGCACATTCCTCCAGGGTTTCCTTCACCGTCAGAGGAAACTGCTTGGTGACAGAGGTCCCTGAATCTCCCCATGACATGACGGTCTTGCCCTCAAGGAGCATTTCCTTCGACTTGGCCTGAATGGCAATTACCTCAGCGACAGTGAATCCTGTGATAAAGAGACCTTGGGCCATATCGCCTTTGAGAGGTGTCAACGCATATCAAGGATTGGCGGCCCTCCATTTCGAACTACAATGCCCCAGAGCTAACAGAATTATGAAAGAGGACATTCTCGAGCAATTGGTGGACGATTACCTCCAGACAAAAGGTTATTTCACGCGGAGAAACGTGAAGTTTAAACCCAATCAAGATCATGAGGGGTGGAATTCTAAAAAGGATTCCAACCATAGCGACATCGACGTAATTGGATTAAATCCACATCTTCGTGGCGCTGATCGCGTTTGGGTCGTCAGCTGTAAAAGCTGGCAGTCAGGATTCAACATCCCGACAAAACTGTGCGAGATTGAAAATAACAAGATCATCTCGGGGCGCGAGGTGTGGAAAGCATTCCGCGAACTTGTGGAGCCGAAATGGACACAGGCATTCTTTGAAGCTGTCCACGCTAATACAGGGACAACTAAATTCACTTATGTTACTGCGGTGACTCTGATCAAAGGTGATATCTGTTTGTGGCAGACAAATGAACGATTTGTGAAGGCGATGCGTGGGAATCCGATTAAAATAATCTCTTTCGCCGAAATGGTAAGTGATGTTGTCGCGGGATTAAAAACCACGCTTGCCCCGTCTGATTTGGCTAGAACCCTTCAACTCTTGAAGGCTGCTGGTATTCCTCTTTCCAGTCCCGCAGTAAAAAACTGACATCTCAAAGCCCCGAGACGATATTTTTTAGATCGTTGTTTCGATTCAGCCACCCCTTGAGGAACTTTCCCTTTGCGCCGCGTGCGATGTTGCGATAGAAAACTTCCCGGCGCTCGATAAGCTGAGTGGCAAGAACCTTCGCATCGGCATTCCTAGCGGCATTGAGAGTGATCTTGCCAATAAATCCGTCAGCTTTTGCCATGAGTGACTCTTGCAGCCACCTGGCCGCTCGCGCTTTTCCATTGTTGACCGCAATGTCGAATACTACCTCTCCCACCGGCACAGGAAGCTCATGCGCCCGGACCGGGAGCCAGTAATCACGGTGGTAAATTGCTGTTGCGCCCTCTTGTGTAAGACCCCTGATATCGGTGCTCGGGTGCGAGCGCTGGTCGATCCCAAATTTGGTCAACCCACCAGGATCCGCATGGTCATTGGTGGCAACCGCCACGCCCTTCCGATAAACGGTCTCCCACTTGAGGACAAAATCCAGCGCCCGGCGGAAACGGGGGCTGTCGATGGAGGCTTCAGGTTTCATGGAAGTTTGTTGACGGGTTCCGCCCTCTTGGCTTGGATTTCGCTGATCCGCCCGTTGAGTTCCTGGCGCAGGGATTCGATTTCATTCACGGAGGCAGGTGAGGCCTGCACGAAGCGAAGCATGAAACGGATCACCGCCCACAGTGCCAGGAGTGATGCTGTGACCTTTCCTCCAATTTCAGGCGGGAGCAAATCAGCAAACTCGGCCGCTGCGTTGAGAAAAGCCCCAACAATGATGAGAATTTCAATCTTTGAGATTTTCATTTGGCACCCCCTTTGAGGCGGATACCGATCAGCACAATTTCCACAATCGCCCGCACAATTTGGGTAGCAATCTGCTTTCGGTCTTCAGGCACCATTGTTTTTGTTCGCTCCAGCACATATGTGAGTTTTTCCGACCCGCTCATGCTTGAGTCGGTAAATTTTGAAAGCTCGAACCCAGAAACGAGCATTTCAATGCAGCCCCAAATTCGCCGCAAAGTGGCTAGGTCGAGACGGGTCAGTGCTGCAAGCGCGAGTTGGAGAATCGTTTTCATTGCACCCCCCCAACCCCTTGTCAATCCGCTTAGAACTCGGCTCCGCCCGAAACACCCACTTCATCCACCTTGACTCCAGGCTTCCCGCCCCTCTCAAATCGCCTGAGTTTGAGTCGGACTTTTATCGACGTCAGGAGGCGAACAAGAAACGGTCGGCGATCTTCCTGCGGTTTTTGCGCCAGCCATCCCTTATAGGTTTTTGGCAATGGAGACCACTTCGGGACAGAAGATGCCGCATTTTTATCATCCATGGAGCTCAGACCCGGGCGGTCCCACTCGCGGTTTGAGAGTTTTCGTAAGTTCACTCGGGGGCATCTTCCGGGGCTGATTTCTGCCGGGCTTCGAATTCGGCAGTGACATCCTCCTCCACCCCATCCCGGATTCGGGTTGCCTTTCGCCCCTCGCCAAGATTGAGCCACCGCTGGACGATCACATCGCAATAGGCGGGAGAAATTTCCAACCCGTAAACCCGGCGTCCGAGCTGCTCCCCGGCGATCAACTGGCTCCCGCTTCCGCTGAATGGTTCAAAGCAGAGTCCCCCCTTTTTGGTATGCTGGCGCATCGGCAATGCGAAGCATTCCAGCGGCTTGGGCGTCGGGTGGTCTGGCCGCTCGTCGTTATTGAGCCCCTCGATCTCCCAAACGCTCCGCTCGTAATCGCTGGTTTCCTTGGGCGGTTTTTTGCCCTTTATCCAGCCAAAGAAACACGGCTCATGCGCCCATAAATACCAAGACCGGGTCAGAATCGGACGATTGGGCTTCGCCCATATGATCTGCTGATGCACGAAGGCACCATTTTTCTCCCACGCCTCTTCGACCATTCGCTGCCGCCGACTCGCATGCCAACAATACCAAGCGGCATTTGGATCAATGGCCTCGGCAACCGCCACCTTTATGAAGCGGTCGTAAAGCTCGTTGTTCTGGTCCGAGTCTGCTTCGTCCCAGGTCGCTCCGTAGGTTTCTGACCAGTCGGTGTTGGTCTTGGGGCGCTTGCCCGGATGGTTCGTCCCATCGTAACCCACGAGGTAAGGCGGATCGGTCGCAAAAAGAATCGCTCGCTCACCGTTCATGACCCGTCTGACGTCCTCAGCTTGCGTCGAATCGCCGCAGAGAAGCCGGTGGTTGCCCAACTCGTAAAGGTCACCTGTTTTGGTGAAGGGGGTAACGGGCGGTGGCGTGACCGTGCTCGCATCACCTTCAGATGTGCCAAGGCGTTTGAGCAAATCATCGAGCGAATCCTCATCAAAGCCAGTGAGATCAAGGTCGATCTTGCCCTCCAGTTCTTTGATCAGGGCCTTTAGCTCGTCGTTGTCGGCTTCAGCGAGTTCTGCGAGACGGTTGTCAGCGAGCATGTCGGCCCATTCCGCCGCTTCGCTATCGTAACATTGGAAATCGACCGGCACTTTCTCACATTCAAGGAGCTTCGCCGCTTCCAGGCGTCCGTGTCCCTTGATTACAAACCCCGAGCGTTTTGAAACCACGATAGAGTTACGCCAACCCTGCGCGCGGATGATCTTTGCGAGCAGTTTGATCTGGGGTTGTGGGTGACGATTGGGGTTTTTCGGATTGGGGATCAGCTTTTCGGTTTCGACCAACTCGGTGTGTGCACAAAAGACGGCGGGATCGCTCATGTCCGCCGGGCAGGTGTCAACGCGGGCATTGACACCCTCCCACGATCATGAGCGAGGCAATTGATGGCGTAACTGCCGACATGGCAGAGCGGATTTTGGATGCTGACTTTCGCAATATTGTGAAGAAGGTCGCTGCGGGAAAAACGCTGACCGTGGCCGAGCGAGCACGGGTCCAGGCCCGTGCAGCCGGATGTACCGACACGGTCGCCTATTCCAAGACTGTGGTGGAGCTGGCCAACCTCCTCGGCGTCACACGCCGCACGATCAATTCGTGGCAGAAGATGGAGGGCGCTCCGAAAACACTCTCAAACGGATCGTTCCCGGTGGCCGAGTGGCGCGAGTTCGTTCGAGTGCGAGGCCTAAAAACCAATTCACCGGTGACCACGAACGAGGAGGCACTGAAGGCGCGGAAGCTACTCGCGGAAGTGGAAGAGCGGGAACTGAAGGTCGCCATCAAAAAGGGCGAATTCGTTCTTCTGGAGGAAGTGCGCAGATCCTGGCTGACTCAGGTGGGGAAGGCCATCGCACTGCTTCGTGCAAAGTTTGAGAACGAGTTGCCGCCGATTCTTTCCGGCAAAGACGCTCAGGGGATCAGGGAGGAATGTGCCAGAGCAATTGACGAGGTCTGCCGCAACCTCCACACCGGAGAGGGGGCGGCCCCATGAAACGCGCCAAGGCTTCCAAGCTGGAGCAGCGTTTCGCGCTGCTGTGGCATTCGATGAATGGCCCTGCGCTGGAACGCGAGTTCCGGTTCCACCCAACCCGGAAGTGGCGGGCGGATTTCGCTCATATTCCGTCATGCACACTGATCGAGATTGAGGGTGGTATCTGGATTCGAGGTCGCCATACCACACCACGTGGATTCACCGCCGATGCCGAGAAATACCTGGAAGCCGCACTGGCCGGGTGGCGGGTGCTGCGACTTGTAGACACACAGATCAATGCTTCCATAGTTGCCCGGATTATCAGACTTTGTGGCCGATGACTTCGGATTGAAAAAGCTTGTCTTTGATGCCCAGAATGAAATTTTTGGATCTTGCACCCTAACGACATCCTGCTGCCTCGGGTTTACCAGGTTGAAAATCCAAACACCTACAAAGTTCACATGGCATGCTGGAATCAGTATGAGCAGCCGTTGGATGTGTTTGTAAAAAGCCAGGAGGAATGGCAAGGGTGGAGTGAGTGGGGCAACAAGATAGACGTTTTTAACCGGCAGCACATTTTTACCCTCATGGACTTCTACCCCCAGCGGGATAGATGGCTATTTGGGGGAGCCTACGAGGTGATTTCAAAAACAGGGAAAGTCGGTCCAAAAGCATACAAGCTTCGAATGATGGAGGAGAGCGTCCAGTTTATCGGGCGATTGAAGATCTCATTCAAACGGCCGGGTCGTGCAAAGTCTCTGAAGTTTGAAAACTACTATGAGGATATGGTGGTCGCAGAAATCTTGGCTGAGCCCTATTCGGGGGAGAGCTTCCCAGGCTACGACAGAATTGAGTTAAGCTTCACGATGCTCGAAAACTTGATCAGGCATCAGAAACCCGACTGGAAAGCGGCACTTGGTAACGCGAAAGGAGTCTATCTCATCACCGATTCCTTAACGGGGAAAAAATACGTGGGCTCTGCATACGGAAATACGGGCCTGTGGTCTCGATGGGAGTGCTACGCAGGAACCGCCCACGGATACAACGATGATCTGACAAAGTTGATTAAGAAGGAAGGGATCGACTACGCTCGAAAAAACTTCCAGTTTTCCCTGCTCGAGTATTTTCCAATGAAGACCGAGGAACGATTGGTTTGTGATCGTGAGGCATACTGGAAACGAATTCTCATGAGCCGTGGTTCTTTCGGATATAATAAGAACTGACCATTTCTCTCCGTTGACGTTCTGCGCTTATCATTGAGCGCATCCTTAGAATCTATCTGGCGGGAATCCTGGCGTCCGCCCGACCGCCAACCGGTGTGGCAGTGGGCCGAGCAGCATATCGCCTCGATCCCGTATTCACCCATGCCTGGTCGCTTCCGCGTCGAGAACTCTCCTCAGATCCGTGAAGTCCTGGAAGCTATCGTCGATCCGAAGGTTCGGCTCGTTTCGATCATTGCCAGTGTCCAGTCCAGCAAGACGACCGCGCCGGAGGTGGGGCTCTGCTACATCATCGCCAACCTGCCGGGCCCCACGCTCTGGCTCGACCAGACCGACGAGGACGCGAAGGACCAGAGCGAGTCCCGCCTTCAGAAGTTGTTCGATGAGTGCGAGCCGGTGCGGGCCCTGTTCCCGGCCAATCCGCACAAGAAGCGGAACACCACCATTCATTTCGCCAACGGGATGACGCTCTGGATCGCCGGGGCGCACAACAAGAGCAACCTCCAACGCCGCTCGATCCGATGGCTGATCGGAGACGAAACCTGGCGCTGGCCTCCCAGCCACATGGCAGAAGCCGAGGCTCGCGTCACCGCTTTCGGCTGGCTCGGCAAGTGTATCTTCATGAGTCAGGGCGGGGAGGAGGATGACGACACTCACCGCAAATTTGAAACCACCGACCAGCGGGAGTGGACGTTCGCGTGTCTGCAGTGCGCAAACCGCCAACCCTTCCGATGGGAAAACGTGGAGTGGGCCAAGGACTGCAAGGACGAGAATGAGCAGTACGATTTCGCACGGGTGCGAGAAACTACCGTCCTACGTTGCGCGACTTGCCGCCACAAGATCCCCGATTCAAACGAAAACCGCCGCCGGTTGAATGCATCTGGGAGGTTTGTCGCGCAGAACCCACGTGCAGCCGGCGAGAACGTTGGGTTCCACTGGAACGCCATCGCCACCATGTCCTGGGGGCAGTTGGCCGAACTTTATCTGCGTGCAAAGCAGACCGCCCGGAAAGGGGACGTCAGCCTTCTCCAGCAATTTTACCAGAAGCGCCTCGGGCTGCCCTGGCGCGAATACGTGGAGGATTTCAAGTTGGAGATCACGCGATCCGGTTGCCGCATGGGCGATCCGTGGGAAGACGAGGCAGGCGTGGAAGGGACAGGCCGGATCGTGCCGCCGCCTTTCGATGACGGTGCAAAGGTCATCCCGCTACGTTTCATTACTGTCGACTGTCAGATGGATCACTTCTTCCTCGTGGTCCGGTCCTGGTCGGCGGAAGGCTCCTCCCGCCTGATGTGGTGCGAGCGGGTTCTATCGTGGGAAGATATCGACGCCGTCCAGAAGCGGTTCTCGGTCCACTCGAACCTGGTGTTCGTGGACGCAGGCCACGCCGCCTACGAGGTCTACCGGCAATGCTCGACGCGGGGCTGGGTGGCACTCATTGGCGACCGCCGGGCCACCTTCGTTCACAAGGTCCGGGGTGGAAATCCAATCCAGCGGTTCTACTCGCCTCGCCGCAAGGTCGTGATTGCCCACGGGCGGTGGTGCAACGTTCATTACTGGAGCAACCTCAACATCAAAGACACGCTGGCCCGGCTGCGCCGGAATCAGGACCCGGCCAACGGTGTGACTTGGGAGGTGCCCGACGACATTCCCGACGAATATCTCGCCCAGATGGAGAGCGAGCATCGGACCAAGGAAAAAGGCAAGTGGATCTGGCTCCAGATCGGCAACCGCCCCAATCACTATTTTGACTGCGAGGCCATGCAGGCCGCAGCGGCCACCATGCTCAAGGTCATCGGTCGCGAGGCGTTATGTCGCGAAAACTCTGAACATCCACCCGATAATTCTTGAGAAATTTGCACAGGGTTCAATCCCCGTCGGTATTTTGGATGCGCTCGAAAATTTCCATCGAAAGCCTCTGCGCAGCAGCAAGGTCGGTATTTGAAAGTTTCTTTTCCAATATGTCGCGTTCCTCGGCAGCCTCGGGATCGTTTTTGGCTGCGGCAACGTTGAACCAAGCATATGCATCAACGAGACTTTTTGGGATGCCTGCTCCCTCACTGTAGCAAATTCCAAGATTGAACAGGGCAGAGCGAACCCCCTGTTCAGCAGCCTTCCGTAACCATCTCACGGCCTCATGCGGGTCGTGTGGCACGCCTTCTCCCTCCAAATAGCAATTCCCAAGGAAGATCTGGGCATCGGCATAACCCTGTTCGGCGGCTTTACGAACCCATTTCACGGCTTCTCTCTTATCCTGAGTTACGCCTTGTCCTTCGTAATAGTTATTCCCAAGGAGGAACTGGGCATTGGCACTCCCCTGTTCGGCAGCCATCCGATACCATTTCACTGCTTCTTCCTCATCCTGAGGCACGCCTTCTCCCCAATTGTAGCAAACCCCAAGCACGGACTGGGCACTGGCATGCCCCTGTTCGGCGGCCATCCGATACCATTTCACAGCTTCTTGCTGGTCCTCGATCACGCCTTGTCCTTCGCGATAGCATGTCCCAAGGAAGAACTGGGCATCGGCATCATCCTGTTCGGCAGCCTTGCGAAGCCATTTCACCGCTTCTTCCTCATCCTGAGGCACGCCATCTCCCTCCAAATAGAGATTCCCAACTAGGGACTGCGCAATGACATTTCCCTGTTCGGCTGCTTTTCGCAACCATTTCAGGGCTTCTCCCTTATCCTGAGGCATTTCAGTTCCCTCGTGATAGCGATACCCAAGGAGGAACTGAGCATCAGCATCTCCCAGTTCGGCGGCTTTGCGATACCATTTCACCGCTTCTTCCTGATCCTGAGGCACGCCTTCTCCCTTTCTATAGCAAACCCCAAGGTTGAACTGTGCACTAGTATCTCCTTGTTCGGCAGCCATCCGATACCATTTCACCGCTTCTTGCTTATCCTGAGGCACGCCTTCTCCCTCCAAATAGCAATTTCCAAGGAGGAACTGGGCATCGGCATCTCCCTGTTTGGCAGCCTTCCGTAACCATCTCACCGCTTCTTGCTTATCCTGAGGCACGCCTTCTCCCTGATCATAGCAAAGTCCAAGGAGGCGCTGTGCATCGGCACATCCCTGATCGGCGGCCATCTGATACCATTTCACCGCTTCTTGCTTATCCTGAGGCACGCCTTGTCCATCGGAATAACAAATCCCGAGTTCGAGCTGGCCCACAGCGACCCCCTGCGATGCGGACAACCTGTACCACTCTACAGCTTGACTAGCGTCCTGCTCAACACCAGTCCCAAATACATGGCATCTGCCAAGGAGGAACTGCGACTCCGCATTTCCGCCCTTTGCAGCTCGGCGCAACCAAGAAAGAGCAAAATATTGATCCGATGCTGCATGTCCGGATTGGATCTCAACTTCGTTCAGAAAGCGATCAGCGGCGATTGACCCCGCAGCAGCTGCCCTACGCAACCAATATAAAGAGTTTTCTGTTTCGACCTCGTTCTGGCTGAGATACAAGCTATACCATCCTTGTATAAACATCCCTACAGGGTCCCCGCGCTGATCTGCCCCTTTTACGATTTCAAGGAATTCGCTCATGATTCTTTTTACTTCCCATTGATTGATCTGGGCAAGCATTCTCGCCTACGTGACAAAGGGTGGCTGCATGAATGCGCAAAGCTAAATCGAAATCAGCATCAGTGCTGCATTTGGCATGATTTGAAGGTATTTCAAGAAGGGCGGTATCTGGACATAGACGGCAATCCTGCGAAAGCCTCATCCATCCGGGCGACGAAATAAGCCCACGCCTCGTAAATCTCACCGTCAGCCCCCTCCACGTCGATGAGCCTGCGGCGGTAGAATTCCGGGTGGCCCTCCAGCCGATCGAGTCTGTCCCATCCGCAGGCCGTGCCCACCCTAAAAATCTCGCCCTCCACCCGATGGCCGTGGCCGGGCCGCAAGATCAAAAACGGCAGCCCCTGTTGCACCAGAGGGAACGGCATGGCTGTCGCTCCCTCGCAGACGAATTCGCCTCCAGCCTCCTGCATCACCCGGTGGTTGCCAAAACCCCGTTTGAGGGTTCCGTAAACGAAAACAAGCGGTCTTTGCTCAGGCAGCATGGCGTCGGGCCCAGTTGAGATAAGTGGCAAAGTTGTCCATGGGAATTCCTGCTCGCCTCGCGCCGAGGAGGACCTTTTCCAGATATCCCTCCCGAGGAAGCCCACGCTCGCGCACGGGGTCAATGTAGACCAGAGCGGGGCACTCGTAACCGTCGTCATCACAAACCGTTGTTTCCACCTTCCGATAAAATCCCCAAACAATACCCTCGAATCGGTCGAGGGACGTCTCGCAGCGCGGAGTCAGATCCCAAAGAACGCCCATGACCGACGAACGCCGATCTTTCTCGATGGTGGCAACGCCACGCCGGTTAATCAGGAACCGGTAACCCTCCAATGTGCCCCGGCCAAAGCGGATCGCGTCCGGGCAGCGCACTCGCATCTGGCGGGGATCCATGTTTGATCCGTATGCGAAATAAATGCGTGGGGTCATCTCTCATCCTCCCCATCGGGGTTGGCTGGAAAATCGATCACATTGGGCGGCTTGGGCTGCGACTCGATCAGAAACCCCCACTTGACCAGATCCTCGATGAAGGCTGAAACCGGGGCGGTGCGCACCCGTGCGTCGTGATCGTAGGTGCGGCAGCCCTTGGCAACGTCGGCGATGAATTCTTCGAGGCTCTCCAGTGGTGTGTAGCTTGAGTTGCGCAGGGCTTCGGCGAGTTCCTGCGGGGTCGTTCCACTGATTGTGCCGCCCCCGAGCATCTCGTAGGTGGCGGCGTCTTTTTCGGGGTTGGGCATCAAGATTGTCATATTCGATTAGGCGGCAAGGCGCAACCGGCGCTCGCTGTAAAAGTTGTGAATGTCAGTGGTGGCAAACTCGCGAATCCCCTCGAAAGTGTGCTCGACCACTTCGCTGTGGCGGCTGAACTCCACCAAGCGCGAAAGCATGCGCACCCAGTTGGAAATCTTGGAAAATTCAGTCGTTCCGCTGTGGTGGCGAAACTCGACCGTGCGGTGCCGCCAGAAACTTGAAAGGTTCACCTTGTGGTATCGGCATCCGTTGGTGGCCGCCCGCTCGATGG
>JBGSPC010000153.1:0-8079 GCA_041738805.1 Terrimicrobiaceae bacterium
GCGCCCCTTGGATGGTAGGGTTGGCAGTCCCTTGCCCGCCCATTTTTCTGTTTTGCAATTAGTCGCCATAGCCCCGACCCGTCTGATCGCATTTTCCATCACGAGGGATATTAAATAATGATGCCCAAATAATCTTACATCGAAAAAGGCCTCTGGTTGCGTTACCTATCTGCATGCCATTTATCCGAGTGCGGGGAGCGCACCAGAATAATCTCCAAGGAATTGACCTCGATCTGCCGCTCGGCAAGATGATTGTGGTCACGGGCCCCAGCGGCAGCGGGAAGTCGAGCCTGGCATTTGACACCCTCTACGCCGAGGGCCAAAGGCGGTATGTTGAGACATTCAGCCCGTATACCAGGCAGTTCCTGGATCGCATGGACAAGCCCCGCGTGGACCTCATTGAAGGAATTCCTCCTGCGATTGCCATCGAGCAAGCCAACAATGTACGAACCACGCGCTCCACGGTTGGGACAATCACAGAGATCAATGATTATTTGAAGTTGTTGTTTCCGCGGGTGGCAACCTGCCAGTGCCCATCCTGCGGACGGGCGGTGAACCCGGAATCTGCAAAGAGCATTGCGGACCATATTTTGTCGTCCTCTTCGGGTGAGCAGGTTCTGGTCACTTTTCCTGTTCCCGCCCCTCCGGGCACCAAGGCCGCAGACTTTTTTGCGTTTTTGAATCAGCAGGGCTACTTGCGGGTTTTGTTGTACGGAAAAGTTTTACGGACCGACGAGGCTCCCGACAGCGAGAGGCTCCCGCCGAGGGTGCCGGTGATTCAGGACAGGCTGGAAGTCACCAAAAAAAACTCCTCCCGGCTGTCCGAGGCGATTGAAGCGGCGTTGAGGCTGGGGCAGGGTCAGTTGGGGATTTGGAGTGATGCCCAGGCGCTCATGCACCCCTACTCGTCCGGTTGGCACTGTGCGCATTGCGATGTGAACATCCGACCGCCCAGCCCGGGCCTGTTTTCCTTCAACAACCCGCTCGGCGCATGTCCTTCCTGCCGGGGATTTGGTCGCGTGATCGGTTTGGACTGGGGGCGGGTGATTCCAGACCGTTCCGTGTCCATTGCGGGAGGCGTGATCAAGCCATTTCAAGGGGGCATGTCGCAGGAATGCCAAAGAGACCTCCTCAAAGCCGCAAGGCGTAAAGACGTCGATATTTCCTGTCCTTTCGATGACCTGCCGGAGAGCGATCAAAAGTGGGTCATCGAGGGCGAGGGAGGTGGCAACCATGAGGAATTGTGGGAGAACGGCGGATGGTACGGGGTGAAAGGGTATTTCAACTGGCTGGAGAGCAAGACCTACAAAATGCATGTGCGCGTTTTGCTGAGCCGGTACCGGGCATATACGATATGTCCGGATTGCAAGGGAGGCCGCTTCCAGCCGGAGAGCCTGAACTTCCGCCTCCAACCCTCCGGCTTTTCCCTGCCGGAAATCATGGGAAAACCCATCCACGAGCTTTCGCGTATTTTCCAGGATCTGACCCTTCCCACCGGCGACCCCGGAGCGGCGCTTCTTCGCGGCCAGGTCCTCTCCCGTTCCCAATTTTTGGAACAAGTGGGGCTGGGATACCTGACACTGGATCGTCCCACCCGAAGCCTCTCGGGTGGTGAGATTGAGCGGGTCAACCTCACCGCCTGCCTCGGCGCTTCGCTCACAAACACGCTCTTTGTCCTGGATGAACCCAGCGTGGGCCTGCATCCCCGCGACACGGACCAGTTGGTGGGTGTGCTTCATGCGCTGCGCGACAAAGGAAACACGGTGCTTGTTGTGGAGCATGAAGAGTCTGTGATCCGCGCAGCTGACCACCTGGTTGATATCGGCCCGGGGCGGGGCAAGGATGGTGGCACGGTTGCCTATTCTGGCGAGGCCGCAGGCCTGTTAACCTCAAAATCCCCGGCCTCTCTCACGCGGGATTATTTGACAGGAAAACAATTTATCCCCGTTCCAGAAAATCGCCGCAAGCCTGCTGGATGGATCAAACTTCGGGGGGTCCGTCATCACAATTTGAAGAATGTGGATGTGGATATTCCCCTGGGGGTCTTTTGTTGTGTGACGGGAGTCTCCGGGTCAGGAAAAAGCTCCCTCATTCATGGGGTGCTTTACCGGAATTTGAGCGGAGAGGCACCTCCTGACGATGAAGAGACCGGGTTTTGCAAGTCCGTGAAGGGCGATGAAAAAATCGGGGATGTGGTGATGGTGGACCAGTCGCCGCTGTCGCGCACGCCCCGTTCCACACCAGCCGTTTATATAGGCACGTATGACAAGATCCGCGAGCTTTACGGATTTTTGCCGGAGTCCCTGGCCTCGGGATTTTCACCATCCACGTTTTCCTTTAATTCGGGAGACGGACGCTGCCAGCGCTGTGGGGGCTTGGGTTACGAAAAAGTTGAGATGCAGTTTTTGAGTGACCTGTTTTTGCGGTGTCCGGAGTGTGAAGGCACACGTTTTCAAGCCCATGTGTTGGAGATCCGCCATCAGGGAAAATCGATCTTCGAGGTCTTGGACCTCACGGTGACAGAGGCCCTTGCCCACTTTGCGGAGGAGAAGGAAATCATCCGCTCCCTGCAAGTTCTGGAGGATGTGGGCCTCGGGTATTTGCGGCTTGGGCAGCCGGTCAATGAGCTTTCAGGCGGAGAATCCCAGCGCCTCAAGTTGGCAGGTCATCTGGCGTCAAAACGCAAGGAGGGGGCATTGCTGATTTTTGATGAACCCACCACCGGGCTTCATTTCGATGACATCGCAAAACTTCTGAAGGTTTTCCAGCAGTTGGTTGAGGCGGGTGACAGCCTGATTGTGATCGAGCACAACACGGAAGTCATCAAATGTGCAGACTGGGTGATTGATATCGGTCCTGAAGGCGGGGAAGCCGGCGGTCGGATCGTGGCGGCGGGAACTCCGGAATCGGTGAGCCTCATTCCCGAATCCCACACCGGACGTTTCCTGCAAAAGGCCCTCTCCCCCAACCGGTCAGCCCTCCAGGAAAGCCCACCAAAAAGGCCGAAGTCTCTTGCCCGCAAAATTGATAAAATTTCGATTCGTGGAGCCCGCGAACACAATCTCAAGAACATTGATGTCGATATTCCCGCTGGTAAGATCGTGGTGGTGACCGGGCTGAGTGGATCGGGCAAATCAACTCTGGCGTTTGATATCCTTTTTGCTGAAGGACAGCGGCGGTTTTTGGACAGCATGTCCGCATATGCCCGTCAGTTTGTGGACCAACTGGAAAAGCCAGATGTGGATTCCATTGAGGGCCTGCCACCCAGTGTGGCCATTGAGCAGCGTGTCACGCGGGGAGGCGGAAAATCGACCGTGGCGACCGTTACCGAGGTCTATCACTTCTTGCGGCTTTTGTATTCCAAACTCGGCACGCAGCATTGCCCGGACTGCAAGGTTCCGGTCATCAAACAAACCGCCTCGGCGATTACCGCCACCGTCGCCAAACATGCCAAACGCGGGCCGGTGAAGGTTTACGCTCCCCTTGTTCGCGGGAGAAAGGGCTTTCATACCAAGGTGGCCACCTGGGCTCAAAAGCAGGGGATCACAACTCTCGTCGTTGATGGAAAACCAGTCGCCGTATCGGCCTTCCGGGCTTTGGAGCGATTCAAGGAACACACCATCGATGCGCTCATCGGCGAGGTTTCGGTTTCCGGCAAGGAGGCTCCGGCTCTCGTCAAGAGCGCGTTGGAAATCGGCAAGGGCTCGGCCAGGATTGTGGACGCTTCGGGACATTCGCATATTCTCAGCACAGAAATGAACTGCCCGGATTGCGGCAAAGCTTTTGATCCTCTCCACCCCCGCCTGTTCTCATTCAACTCCCCTCATGGTTCCTGCACCCACTGCCGGGGCTTTGGCGTGATCTGGAAAACTGTTTCCCACAAAGATTTTGATTCCGCCCTGGAAGCCGAACTCGCCGAGGAAAAATCCCACGAAAACCTGGAAGAAGGCGAATCGACCACGTGCCCGGTCTGTGCAGGAAGCCGGCTCAATGACGTGGCGCGTCATGTCTTCCTCCACGGAACATCCATCACCGACTTTGCAGCCTCCCCCGCCGACCGGGCTCTGCAAACTCTCAAAACCTTTCGATTCACCGGCACGGACAGCGAGATCGCAAAAGACATCCTGCCTGAAATTTCAAAGCGGCTGGAATTTCTCCACAAGGTGGGGCTCGATTACCTCGCGCTGGACCGTTCCGCCAACACGTTGAGCGGGGGCGAGTCCCAACGCATTCGTCTGGCCGCCCAGCTGGGATCCAATTTGCGGGGCGTGCTTTATGTGTTGGATGAACCCACGATTGGCCTTCATGCCAGAGACAACACAAGGCTCCTCGATGCCCTGGGAGAGTTGGCTCATGATGGAAATTCGCTCGTCATTGTCGAGCATGATGAGGACACCATGCGCCGGGCGGATCACATTATCGATCTTGGCCCCGGGGCTGGCTCGCGCGGCGGCGAGATCTCGGCCTCCGGCACCTATGCCCAAATTCTTAAAAACAAAAATTCTCAAACCGGGCTGGCTCTCCGCGAACCCATGGTGCACCCGTCACGCGGCGGGCGCCGCACAACGAAAACCAAAACGGACTGGATCACCATCCAAGGTGCTTCCCTTCACAATCTCCGGGATATTGATGTGGCGTTTCCTGTGAACCGTCTGACGGTGGTCACCGGAATTTCCGGATCCGGCAAAAGCTCCCTGGTCCGCGGCGTCCTGGAGCCCGGCGTCCGCGAGGCGGTCTCCAGAAAGCGGGTGACGCGCGGCGAAAAACCATGGCGATCCGTGGAAGGCACCTCGGCCATTGGCGGAGTTCTTGAGGTGGATCAATCACCCATTGGCAAAACCTCCCGATCCACCCCGGCCACCTACATCAAAGTTCTTGATACCATCCGTGCACTCTATGCGGAGCTTCCGGCCTCCCGCATGCGGGGTTATTCGGCAAGCCGGTTTTCATTTAACAATGACGGCGGACGCTGCGAGGAATGTCAGGGTCAGGGCGTGATCAAACTCGAAATGAACTTTCTCCCCCCCGCTTACATGCCGTGTCAGGAGTGTGGAGGGCAACGTTACAACCGGGCCACCCTCGAGATCGAATATCATGGAAAATCCATCGGCGATGTTATGCAGATGACAGCCGAAGAAGGTGCTGCGTTTTTTGCTTCAAACCAAAAAATCCGGCGCCCGCTTGACCTGCTGGTCGAAACCGGCCTCGGCTACCTGCAACTCGGTCAGCCAAGCCCGACGCTAAGCGGTGGCGAAGCGCAACGCATCAAACTCGTCACCCAAATCACCCGCCGTGCCACGGGCAAGGCCGAAGAAATCCGCACCACCCGCCGGGGCAAATCCACGCTCTACATTTTGGAAGAGCCCACCATTGGCCTCCACGCCCATGATGTCCGCCGGCTCATCGATGTGCTTCACCGCCTTGTGGACGAAGGCGGAACCGTTGTTGTTGTTGAACACCACATGGATGTCATCGCCGAGGCGGATCACGTCATTGATATCGGTCCGGAAGCTGGTGAGCACGGAGGTC
The DNA here is from genome assembly GCA_041738805.1 of Terrimicrobiaceae bacterium. GTDB lineage: Bacteria > Verrucomicrobiota > Verrucomicrobiia > Chthoniobacterales > Terrimicrobiaceae > JAJTZA01. Next base: position 5,530 of record JBGSPC010000153.1, read on the forward strand.
AACTGATGGCCTCGGGAACCCCGGAGGCCGTCTCAAAATCCAAGAAGAGTCGAACCGCCCCCTTCCTTGCAGCCTGCTTGAAATAAAAGGTTTCGCTTGCGCCGCCGTCCACCATAGAGGAAATTTGGCGCTCACCACAAAATCCTATCATGCCATACGAACTTCCCGCTCTTGCCTACGCCCCTGCCGCTTTGGAACCCCACATCGACTCCAAGACCATGGAGATCCATCACGGCAAACATCATGCCACCTACATCACCAATCTGAACAAGGCGCTGGAATCAGCCCCGGAACTCGCAGAAAAATCGGTGGAAGATTTGATCTCTGACCTCGCCTCCGTTCCCGAAGCCATCCGGACCGCGGTGAGAAATAATGGCGGAGGACATGCGAATCACTCATTCTTCTGGAAGCTCCTTGGCCCCGATGCGGGCGGCAGCCCGGAAGGCGCCTTGGCCGAGGCCATTGATTCCGCATTCGGCAGCTTTGATGAATTTAAATCCAAATTTGAAGCCGCCGGACTGGGACGGTTCGGCAGCGGATGGGCCTGGTTGGTTGTCGGCAGCGACAAAAAACTCGCCATCGTTTCCACCCCCAATCAAGACAGCCCCCTGATGGGCAAAGCGATCGCAGGCGCGGAAGGCACCCCGATTCTCGGTGTGGACGTCTGGGAACACGCCTACTACCTGAACTACCAAAATCGCCGCGCCGATTACCTCAAGGCCGTCTGGAACGTGATCTCATGGAAAACCGTGGCCGCCAACTACGCGGCTGCTGTCGCGTAGATCAGCGACGGCCAGGAGACCACCATCCCGACAAAGGGGCGCTACGCGCTTGCGCCACTGCGTGTCACACCAGGGTTCTCCTGAAGGCTGATTAAGAGTAGCAAATGGTTTGAAAAATAGGGGTCAGTGTTAAATGGCACTAACTTAAGCCCTGAACGGGGCTTCATCCCATAGCCCAGGGCAAGCGCAAGCACCGCCCTGGGTCCTGGTAAAATATGTTTCTGCCCTGTAGGGGCAAGCATCCCAAACCCGCCTTAAGTAAGCGCCATTCGCAGCAGCCATTCGCGTCAGTGATCAAATATCAAATTACCTCTCTTAACATGCCTGCCAATACAGGCGGAATTGCTCTTGCAAGACGGCGAAGATCCGCAGTGCGCACGCGTTGGCTGACGTTCGCCGAGCTGGCCATCCTCAGTCGATCCGCAATCCATTGGTTGGATACTGTCGTTCGCTTGCGCAGAATTGCTGCCAGCGCCACTTTTCTCGGGTCCCCTCGCGTCCACTTCTCGATGATTCGCTCTTCTGCCTTCATGGAAGAAAGCGCCTTTTCGATCAGTTGTTCGGCGGCCCGTTCCCCGTGCTCCTTTACTTCCGGTGACGACTTGTAGCCACGCGCCGCAGTTTTTGCCAGTCCCTGCCCCACCAATGCCAGCAGTCTCTCGCAGAATGCCTGGCTTCCCCAATACCAGCCCTTGCGCAACTTGCTGAAACGCCGGTCCCGCTCTGATGGCAAGTCGGGAACCCCGCATCGCTCTCGCTCTTCTCTTGCGGCCCTTGCATCAAGATGTTCGATCATGTTTCGCCTGCCGGAGGCATTATCTTTCCATCCAAACGCCGCAAACACCTCTTCGCAATATTGCCACTTCGGACGCTTCGACGGGAGAACGGCATAGCCCCATGCAACGCTGCTCCATGGATACTCACAAACACTTCCGCCATTCTGCACAGAAAAAATCCCAGCCCGAACGGGATTCAAGTGCACGTAGTCGATAAGCGTTTCAACATAGAAACCCAGGTCTCCATCCCCCTCCACCAGCACAGCCTTATACCGGTCCCCAAGCAATAAAAGAAAAAGGGTGCGAGCCTATTTCTCAGCCATTTTCAAGAGCAGCACTGGCCCCTGCACGACCTCGCGAGGCATTGACAATCATCAGGAATATCTTTCCAATCAATCGGACATAGCACAAGGAAGTCGCGAGTCTCAGTCGTTTTCATAAGAAAAGCCACGGTGAAAATCCGCTATGGCTTTCGCAGGTTGGCGATAACAGCGGTGGTATTGGAGGGTCCGGCCGTTGACTCGTCTCGAGTGATAATCGAACGCCGTTCCGCCTACAGCCGACCGTTAGTAGCAAGAAGCTTCCTCGTGTGCCTGCCGCTTTTGGCATTGCTCTTGCTGTGGTTGGAATTGTCACTGGAACATTTGTATCGGGCTGAAGCACACCGTTTTTATCTTTGGGAAGTGTTCGTTGCACAGCTGGTGCATCTGATCTTACATATGCTCCAGTGTTGTCTGGAGAGGGACTTCCTGCACCTAAATCTCCACCGCCCGAGCCGCCGCCAGAATTCCCTCCACCATCGGAAACAGCAGCAGTAGGGGTCAGTGTGCAATTATCAAATGACTTCTCGCAACCTGCCTCCCATCGATGGGGGTATTGCTTTTGCAAGACGGTGAAGATCCGCTGTACGCACGCGCTGACTGACATTCGCCGCGCTGGCCATCCTCAGTCGATCCGCAATCCATTGGTTGGATACTGTCGTTCGCTTGCGC
>JBGSPC010000047.1:0-1874 GCA_041738805.1 Terrimicrobiaceae bacterium
ATATTGTTCGAAACTCAGTTCTTTGCCGGCAAGCGCAACCTCACCAAAGAGGCCTATCCAGCCGGCGGGATCTTTCTCAATACCGGGCAGCACCTGGGTTACGTTTTCATTGAGAATATCAGCGGACTTCAACCCCGTAAGCTTTTCAAAGGCATGGTTGACTTCCCGGAAAATATAATCAATGGGTTTTCCCGATTCATCAACAACGATTTGATGGAGCGCGAACCCGTTGATCATGTTCTCAAACAGTGCGCGGTACTTTGTTTCGCTGACCCGTAATGCTCCTTCAGCTTGCTTACGCATCAACGCCGCTCCAATATGCGATGCGATTGCTTCCAGAATTTCAATCGAGTTGAGACTGAAACAGTCTTTGCGCTGATCGTTGAATTGGAGCAACCCAACAATCTTTTTGTTATCCAAAATTGGGATCAGTGCAAGGGAGGTATAATCGTAATGAAAGCAGTGGTTGCGGGGCTGAAACCGGAGATCTTCGTGGGCAGGGATGTCCAAGAGCACCGAGGAATCGTTTGTCCAGAAACTCCCCCCCGGTGTGAAAAGGGAATTGCCGGGGTCGGTTTGGCCGGAAATGACCAGACCGCAGGTACACTCGAGCCGAAAGTTACCGTCTTCGTCCCGGCAAATCGAGCCCTCCAAGTTACGCGCAATAATGGTGTTTTCCCGCTGGACAAACTCCTGAGGAAATCCTTTTTGGGCAATATAGGGGAAGTCCTCTCCATCTTGCAGGCGAATACCCACAGCATCCAATCCTGTTCCATTCTTCAGCACTTCGACAACCTGCTGGATGGAATCCGTAAACGTTCCTGGATTGTTGAGTATCTGCAGGACTTCCCTACCCATTTCCCGATAGGATTCCGCTTGATTGCGCTCGGTGATGTCGCGACCTGAAACCACGGCCCCGATGATTGCGCCATTTTTGTCGCGAATGGGACCAAAACTATAACTACCCGCCCAGGTCTCGCCGGTGTCTTTGCGCTGGAAGGTGTATTCTACGTTCTTGGCCATCTCACCACGGAGCGCTCGCGGTATCGCCCACATCTCAGGCGGCACTTGTTCCCCGTTAGCCATAAACATATCGAACATGGCAGGGTATTGAGCAAAATCCCTGGAGCACTCTTTTTGGTTTTTGAACCTGTGAAAGGTCACAAAAGCGTCATTGAAATCGATGAACTGTCCATCGGCATCGGAAATACACACTGCCTCCGCCATGCTGGCCAGCGCTGCTTCCAGCTTTATTTGGCCTGCACGCAATGCCGCTTCCATCTGCTTGCGAACGGTTATATCGTTTCCGACGGAGAGAATTTCGACAACCCGGCCGTTCCTATCGAGGAACGGCTTGTTAGTCCAGTTCATCCACACCCTGCGGCCGTCCCGGCAGACATTCTCGTTTTCGGTGTTCCGGGAACATTCCGGGTGGGCTATGACATCACAAAACAAGTCTGGAAGGTCAGCCCCTTTGCGTTCTTTTTGCGGTAGCAGCATGCTCACATTGCTGCCGACCATCTCGTCTGCGCGGTAACCGAAAAAGGATTGGGAGAATTCGTTGCAGAAGGTAATGGTGCCGTCATTCTTGAAACGGAAGATGGCACTATTCGCATTCTGCACCAGCTCGCGGTACCGCTCTTCGCTCGCCTTCAACGTTGACTCGGTATGCTTTTGCTCGGTTATGTCGCTCAGCACGAGACGGTAGACAGGTGTGCCATCGGCATCACTGGCAACTATGGTCCGCAACTGTGCCCAGAATGCCCCTTGGCCCCTTCTCACCATCCGCAAATCGAACACCTGCGGACTTCCGGTTTCAATTAATTTTTTCCGGTGTGCGTAGTAGATATCCTGGTCAGCATTGTGGATAAAGC
>JBGSPC010000103.1:0-13676 GCA_041738805.1 Terrimicrobiaceae bacterium
ACGTCGGCCTCCAGATTGTAAGCATAACCGCTAACACCCTCACAATCTTGTTTAAAGGTCGCCCGATCCCGCTCCCATGTGACGGTGGTTTTTGCCGGTTCGATCAATTCATTCCGTTTTTCAAAGCGATAGCTCACACCGAGTTTGCGCAGCACGCCGACGCCGATTTTGAGGAAGCCATCTCCCACGGACACCTCTGAGAAGCCGGGTGGACCGCCCTCGGTAAGAATATCGAATTCCATTGCCAACCCGCCGTTGTCATTTTCCGGATCATTCGCGACAGGGGAAAACAAATAGTCTTTCCCATCCTTAACAACGCGCAGGACATTGGCCACAGGCGAGAACCTTGGGCCGCGATAATAGCGAGCAGGATCGTTGGGATCCATGATCTCGACCGTCAGATTCCCATGGGTAAGAACGTGGGCCGCAGCGTGGCGTTGCACGAAATCTCCGGCGACCGCCAAAACCGGGCCAAACAATCCGAAGGCCAAGCCAAACAGAAACACTCGGGATCCGTGCGCCGGTAGCTTCATTGGTCGGACTCATGGACTTTGATATCGTCGAAATACAGCTTGCGTCCTTCGGGGAGTGGCTTTGGGGGCTGCATATTGTTGGAGAGCCAGGTCACCAGACTCAGTGTGCGGAACGTCGGCTCGAACGTTGTATCGTTCGCCGAGGCAACTTCTGCTCCATTTAGAATAGCTTTGAGTGTTCCATCGGATTTCCAAACAAGCTGGAAGTCGTTCCACCCCGGTTGAAACGCATCATCCGGCAGTGTTGCGGTTGCCAGGTCAGTCCGGGTGCCCGCGCCTTTGCCGTCGCCATCGACCCGACTAATCTCCAAGGTGGGTTGGAAATCGTTCGCCCTTCCGCTAAACCCCATTCGCACCGAATAACCATCAACAAGATAGGCCCCGTTGAGAATGGGTTTTGTGGACAGGCTCCATGTGGTTTTCCACTCGCGATTTGCCTCATCAGCATTGAACCGGAGGCTTAAGATCAGGCCGGATCCCATAACGGGCTGCGGTTCGATATGGTAGAGGTATAATTGTGTTCCCATCTCGGGTGTGCAGAGAACTTTCTGGCCGGGATCTGCGACGTCTGGATCTTCAACGACGGTCCACGGAACCTTCAGCGGTGGACTGCCTTGTGGCAGGCTCTGCCAATTCTCGAGGCCATCACTTTGAAAGTCGTCATGAAAAAGCTCGCTAGCAGCATGAGAAGTCGCAAGAGAAGCTAATCCTAAAATGGCGGCCATTCGGAGGAAGAGAAAGGGGTAACGTTTCATGGGTTGGTATCGCGATCGGTTGGTTGAGTATTTGCGATCGGATAATATTTCAGATCGCCTGGGTTGTTGACGGCCAGCCAGAATCCATTGTTCTCCGATCCTGCACCCACTTTCAGCAGGAGTTCGTTAGTGCCTTTTTCGAGATGCAGGGTGAACTTCAACTGTCCTTTTTCCGGATGGCCGCCGGGGCTGTAGTAATCGCGCACGACTTCGCCGTTGAGCCATATTTTGCTGTGGTAGTCGGACGAGTAGGAGACCTCGACATCCCGTTCGACGGGAGAGGTGACATAAGTCACTGCATAATGGATGCTGCCGAGCCCCTGCCCTGTCGCTTTCTTGAAGTTCACGAAGTCCTCCTGCCCGCCGAGGCGCTGCCATTTCCGTGGTTTGTCAAAGGTTTCCAGCGTGGCGGAAAAATCCCGGGACACTTCGGGAGAAAACGCCTTGTTCTTCATGGCATCCTCGACTGCGGCATCCGCCAGTTTCCCCGTCGCGGTGGATGCAACAAACGGCCCGGCGATCATCCAGCGATTCGCAACGATGTCCTGATAAACCGGGAGCAACTGCAGGAACAGCAGCCCCTGCGGGCGGCCATCACCGGGGAGCAGGGAAATCTGTTGTTGGCCTTTCAACAGATGAATCGGGGCAGAAACCATCGAGGGGTCAATCCGGGGTGATCCAGGAGAGGATTTGAGAAGTCCGACTTCCTTTCCATCCACCTTGATCGTGGAGTCCGAGAACCTGTCTCCGACGGCCTGCCCGAAGAGCAGTTGATATTTCCCGTCCACCGGCACCTGAATGGTGAAAGCCATTTCACCCGCTGTGGCGACGACGATCTCCTGCCCGGTCCAGTTAGGCGAAAAGGCCTCGGAGGCAACCAAGGTGGCATTTGTCGATGTCACTTGTGACAAGAGATTGTTGCCGGAAAGTGCGTTTTCGGGAATGTGCGCCGGACCATTCTGATCCAGCAGGGGAGGAATCCGTTCGCATTTGCTGTAGATCTCGCGCAATCGCTGATCCTCCTGCAGAGTGCGTGCCCTCCACGTGTGGCCGGCGTGAAGGCTGGTTTCGGCTTCCGCAGCCGCCTCGCTCAGCAGGCTTTTTTGGGCGGGGATCAGCGACTCGCCAACCTTGCCCGACGTCACATCATCTGCCAAGAGGCGTAGCCAACTCGTCATTTCACGAACGCGTTCGAGGTCGGCCTCGGGGATTGTTTCCGTGATTTTCTCGATTCTGGTGCCGGCTCCAGCGGTGAACGTTCGCAACTCGTAAGGTTGCAATTCGATCTGAAGCTCCGCACCTTTGACTGGAACGTCCTCTTTGGTAGCGAGCCGTTTGATAACCGGTGCCGAAGCAAACTTAATATTGACCTTCACCGGGTAGCGTTCGCGATTGACCGCGTAAAAAATAAAGTCCTTCTCCCCCGCCCGTTCCCAGACTGCAACGGGATCACGCGCATCCGGACGGGCTTGGAAATTTTCTTTCGGCAACGCTCGGTATTCGCGCAGAAACTCCCTCAGCAAAGGCTGCCCGACTGTGTAAGCATTTCCCCCGTCACCCAGGCTTGCCGCGTCGGATTCTGCGAGAGCCAGAGCAAACCGCTCGAGATAGTGACGCCCGGCGGGATTGACGGTTCCAGACACCCACCCATGGCGCGTCTTATCGGGATATCCAATGTCCCGGGGAGGCGCGACATCATTGGTGGCTTCGAAATAGGCCTGCGTTGTCATGAAGCGTGGAGCCTTCCCGTCCTGCTTCAAGACCCCGAGGAAGGCCGGCTTAAGAAGAGCATCACGCAGTCTCTGGTTGATATCCTCCGTGCTCCGTCGCCCATACATGAGCGTTGAGGTGAGGAGTTCGACCCCGGGAACTGACGCCAGCATTTCCGGATCAATCCCGGCCTCGCGGGGAGCGTCGAGAAAACGGTCATAGAAGGTTGCTGACGTTTTCGAATCTGCCCGGATAAACGAGTTCAGAAACAGCCGGGCCTCGGGATGGTTCTCGCGAAGACGAGAGGCTAACTTGCCGAAAAACTCCGTGGCCTTCCGACATCGCCAGTCAATCCAGGCCTCCTTGGCATTAGCCATAAGCCATTGATACCGCTTCTCGAAACGTTCAGGATCGTCTGCGAGAACGGGAATCTTCGTTCCGGTTTCCTTCTCAAAATGGCCGATCGTGAAATCGCCATATCCCCAGCTCAAATCTTGGAAGTTTCCGAAGCCCGAATTCTGCCAAAACATCAGCCGGATCGAAACGCCCTCAAAGGCCGGCGAATCCCCATAGCGATCCACAAATTCCCCGACCATTCCGACAGCAAACTTTTCCACCTCAGGGTGCAGGAAATTGAACTTCGGCCCCCGGGGACCTTCCTGGATTTTCCCGAGACGATCAAATTGAAAAATGGAATCCGGGGACTTTTCCTGCGCCGATGCCCGCTTCAGGCTCCTGGCCTCAGGATGAAATTCGGAGACGAATCCGAGCCCGTATTTTTCGCACACCAGCTCGATGACCCGCACCGCATCAAAGGTGTTTGAATCGGAGAACTCGGGGTTGAACGCGCTGGGATACATTTTCATCTGGTAGATGAATGGGGTCGGCATCAGCACGCTGGCTCCCTTGTGAGACATGATGCGCGCCCAGTTGTCAGCCGCCAGAATCACCGATTCCGGCCTGTTGGTATCGGGCGCCCCGAAGACATTCATGAACGCGACGCCCTCCTCATTCCAATGGAGGAAATCCCGTCCGTCCTTGGCATGAGGAAGTGGAGAAAAATCACTTTCCACCTTGTAAATGCGGATCTTCGAAACTGCCGCACGCAATCCGCTCTGCGGCTGCATCACCGCCGCGCGCAAATCCGTGTCGTGGGGCCAGAAGTAAATCCCCATCGTCTGCATTTGATTGGTGAGTGAAAACTCGCGCCCGGTGTCCGGCCCACTGCCCGGCCCGGCGTAGATGTTTGCACCCTCCATCGGAAAGCCGCTACGAGGCACGACCACAAACGACCTTCTGGCATCGTCTGGGAAATCGAATTCCATCCAGTAGAGCGCGTCGGGATCATCGACAGAAAATTTGTAGGCGAACCAGCTTGGATCTTCAGCATTCATTTTCTGGAGATAGCCCACGTCCCCGGACTCGCGGTAGCTGCCCCACGGCTTGTTGATCACGCGGGTCTCGCCGCCTTTGAAAAAATCCGGCTCTTTTTTTACAACATCAATCTCTGCGACCAGGCGCTTCTCCACTTCATCGTCCTTCGGAGCTACGGGCGTTGTGTCCACAACCGCGAACAGGATTGGGGGCTGCACGCTCGGGCGGGAGTCCTCCACCCGGAAGTCGATTTCATAAACGCCCTGCCTCACACCGGGAATCTCGACGGTCATCTCCTGCAATCCACCTCCCGCCGGCAGTTGGAGCGGGATGGTCTGCGTCAAACCCGGCTTTCCGCGTTCGCCACGTTCGGTCACCAGCAGTGAGAGTTTCACCGCGGCCGCAAGGTCTCCAAAAGCCACCGTCACCGGCAGAGTCTCTCCCTGACGGATCACCTTCCAAGGGTTGCTCGTGCGCAGAGAAATCCGCTCGGCCGGATCCTCGCTGGCCGGAGTCAGTTTCCATCCGGTGATTTTTCCGAAGCCCGTCCAAATCCAGCGCTGGATACGAAGTGTGTGCGCACCCGGCTCCAGCCAGACGCTTGCCACCTTCTGCCCCACTCCGTAAGGGAGGATCTTTCCGTCCACCAGGAACTCGTGCCCGCCCCCGTCCGGCTGCACGCTAAGCCGGTACCACCCGGCTTTCGCGGCCGAAAAATCATATTCCACCCAGCCGGTGACTTTCGGCTGCTTGTCCGGGCTCGTGTCCGTTATCCCCGAAAGATTCCCGCTTTTCCGGATCCACTCGACCTTCGAGTTGTCGTCCAGATCAAACTGCTGGAAGTCCACAGCTTTTTGTTGGATCGGGGCAATCGGTTCGGCGCGGGAAACCACAGGGCCCAAAAAAACAGCAACCAAAAGAAGTTCGGGAAGAATACGCATGGGAAAAGTTGGGGAGGATAAATGTTCTGACGGAATCACTAACTCAGGAAAAAATTAAACCGATTTAAATTATGGCCCCGCGCCTTGGAGGCGTCAAAGGGAAAACTCGCAAAGAAAATCTTGAATGAGTTACTGAGCAAACGATGTTTGATTTCTTATGCAAACTCAGTTTTACGGTCAGGTCGCGATTGTGACCGGTGTCGGCAAAGGCTATGAGGCGGGCATTGCCGAGCGGTTGCGGGATGCAGGTGCCAAAGTCTGGATCACGGGGCGCGACAAGCTGGCATTGGAAGCTGCGGCCTCCAGGCTGGGGGGTCACGGCGGTGGTCGCGGATGCCACGAAGCCGGAGGATTGGGATGCGGGCTGCGAGTGTATTGGAATCCGGCGGTCGCTTGGACATTCTGGTCAACAACGCGGGCGGGGGCGTAAAAATTGCCGATACCGCCGATCAAAACGACGCTCCTCGGCCAATGTCTCCGTCGAACTGTGGGACTGGCAGATAAAAGATTGGTAACCGGCCAGCTTCGCCTCCCGCTCGATGCCTTCGATGAGAAGCGGAAAATACGAGACGCCAACGCTGGGAACGATGATGCCAATTGTCCGTGTCTGTCGTGTGCGCATCTCCCCGGCAATCTTGTCGGGAATGTAATTCATCCTGCCCGCTGTTTCCTTCACACGCTTGCGGGTCGCGGATGCTATCTCGGGAAAATCGCGCAGCGCCAACGAAACTGTGGCCCGGGAAATTCCGATTTTTTCTGCAATCTGCTGGAGGGAGAAGGACGATCACCAGCATGAGCGAGCTTCTTCGTGCCCTCAAAAAAGCGAAGGTTGAAGGATGCGCCTGGGACCTTGGCGAGGAGATTGCAGACATCCGGTGCGTCGCAGCACCGATCTTCAGTCACAGCCGGTCGCCAGTGGCTGCGATCTGGATGACCGGTCCCGCCTCGCGCATCACGGAGGCCCGCCTGCGACAACTTAGTCCCCTCGTCCTTGGGGAAGCCAACGCCATCTCCCTCCACCTCGGATGTCCGGCGGATCATCTGGTCATCCCCAAGAACAGCGGAAGCCCAGAGCGCTGAGCAATGCAGAAACCGCGATAATGAATCGTGCCAGCACAGTTCCATGATCAACGATTTTCGCCATAATTGTTGAGATGTTGTGCCTCATTGTCTGCCATTAAGGTAAATGTCGGCGGGTAATCTTGTCGCGATGTAAACTTTCAGGTGAAGGGCTGCCGCAATCGCCCTGATCTTTTTAAAGGTTTTTTCTTCTCTCTAGACAAAAACCAGCTCCTGAGACGTCATAATCGTGAAGTCATGGAAAACTCCTCGCCTCCGGATTTGGAAGATCTCTATTTGGAGCATGCGTCGGCGCTGTATGCCTTCCTTCTGAATCTGACGCGGAATGAAGCGGAAACGAAAGATCTCATTCAGGAAGTCTTTTGTTTGTTGGCCTCACGTCCGGGCCTTTTGGCGGGCGTGGAAAAGCCCCGGGCCTGGATGATGCAGGCCGCGTGGCGGCGGTGGATTGACCGTCGGCGTCGTGACAACGTGCGCCGGGAATACGCGGAGGTTCAGCCTGTGGTTTTCGCGGACGCTGTCGATCCCGACGAGGCCGCGTTCCGAGAGGCTCTCGGCGGCGCCTTGAAAGAATTACCGCAGGACCAGCGGGCTGTGGTGCACCTCAAACTGTGGGAGCACCTCACGTTTTTGGAAATTTCGGAAGTGTTGGACATCCCGCCCAACACCGCCGCCAGCCGATACCGGTATGGTTTAGACAAACTTCGCACCCTGCTGCGTCCTATCTACGAAGAACTGTGATGAATACCGATCTCCCTGATTTTGAAAAACGCTTGAGCGCCGTCACGCTTCGGCCTGTTCCTGACGAGTGGAGGGCAGGGATTCTCGCAGCGGCGGGGCGGGCGTCACTCACCGCGTCGAATCAAAAGGGCAAAAGAGATCCGCGTCAGCGGGTGACCTCGTTTTTTTACTCCCTCCTTTGGCCGCATCCCCGCGCATGGGCTGCATTGGCTTGCCTGTGGGTTGTGATCGCTGTTTTAAATCTATCAGGGCCCAAAGGGGATGCCCTGCTTGCCAATACGGCTCCCCTCCCTCATCGCACCGCAGAGGCCCTGCTTGCGGACCTCGACCGCCTAATCTCCCGCAACCGCCTGCTTGTGTGGGAAGAAAACGTGATCCCCGACAAATCCAAATTATGAAAATCCAAATCCCGTGGCTGAAGGTCTTGCGCGTAGGCATATTTTTGTTGGCCGCTCTGGTCACCGTGCTTTTTCTTTTAGGAGCCTGGTTTTCCTATCAGGGACGAAAAGACCTCTCTGCAGCCCTGCAAAGTTTGCGTGAGAAGGGCGAGCCCCTCACCTTTGCGGAGCTGTGGCCGCAGCCTATCCCTCCGGCTGACAATTTTTTTGCAGACCCGATTTGGGAGGAACTCACGGACACACGTGTTAACCCCCGTGCACCCGCTTTGGTGTCCCCGGAGCCGGTCCTTCCCAAAGAGTCGCGTCAGTTGGCGATGCTTGAACCCAAGTTATCGCCCGAGCTTCGTGTCAATCTGGAAAGAAGGTTCCCCGAGTTTAAAGAAACCTCTCATCAACTCACCAACAAGAAGATGGTGCAGGAGGTTCTTAAGCCCGGAGGACAAGTCAGTCCTCCAACAGCTGAGCTTGTTCTGGCCTTGCTGGAGCCTTCCGCTCCTCTGCTTGAACGCTTGCGTGAACTTGGGGAACGTCCGGGCGCTTTTTACCCCGTGCGTTATGAAGATGGCATTTCTGCGTCCATGGAACATTTGCCTTACCTGTTGGCAGCCGCCCAGCTTCTTTCCTTTCGCGCTGAAGCCCGGATTGCCTTGGGCGACTACGAACAAGCCTTTCAAGACACCCTCTTGATTCTCAGACTTCAAGAGACCCTGGCTTCCGAGCCGATTTTGGTTTCCCTGCTTGTGAGAGCATCAATGAGCGGCCTTGGTGTGAAGGTCATCCGGGAAGGAATCCCACACTGGAATGATGCTCAACTGCTTGAACTGAAAAGTCTGCTTGAGGAAATTGATCTCACCAAGCACCTCGTCATGGCTCTTCGCGGCGAACGCGCGGGGATCAACCAACTTCTTGACCAGCTTCGCGGGCAGCCAGCCTATGCAATGGAGGCCATTCTGGGTGGGCCAATGAGGGATTCTTCGATTCAGTCAGGGATTGTTCAGGCGATGTCTTACCTTTATCAATCCACATTTCTCGATGGCGATCGCGCCTACCACAATCAACACATGCAGAAATTCATTGATGCCCTCGAATCGCAAAGGCCCATGGTCAATCCGAAGCCGTTCGAAATGTTCCAAACTCAGCCGCCGCAAGATTCCGCATCGCTTCTCTGGAGTGTCCGGCATGTTCTCTCACGGTTGACATTTCCTGCGATGACGGGGGTTCTTCCACGGATTGCCCATGCACAAAACGAAATCCAGCAAGCCCTGGTCGCGATTGCCATTCAGCGCCGATTTTTTGCTGAGGACAGAATGCCTGAGAGCCTTGACGCCTTGGTGCCCGACTATTTGACGACCATGCCCCTCGACCTGATCACTGGCAAACCTCCCCACTACAAAAAAATGGATGGCTCCCGATATCTGCTCTGGTCCGTGGGGTGGAACAGCACGAATGAGGGCGGACTGCTGCCCGAAAAACCAAGGAACTGGTCCGAGAATGATTGGGTCTGGTCCGGATCTGTGGCTCCGTGAAGGTCGGTTTCAGCCTTGCCCGGGTGTGTGTTGATGGCTGTGACTGAAAAGCCGGCGGGGAAGGGACTGCCATTTGATTCACTGCGCTCACTGCGGCGCGGCTGCCCTTTGGCCGGCTGTCTCCCTTGGGTCGCATCTACCACCAAGAGCGATCCCGGCCCTGCTCCCCAATGCTTGAAATTCGACGCCCCCTTTCTTCATCGTGCATTGACACTGAGCAACAAAAGGGAGAAAGTGTTGCATGCGTTGCGAATTGCCGCAAACGCCTGATCCGACAACCTCCGTCAAAGAGTTATGCTGAAAAAAGTTGTTCTCACAAATATCTACACGCACAAAAACATGGAGGTCGTGGTTGACACGGACGAGGACTCCAAGGCTGTTCTTGGTGCCGGGAAAGCCCCGAACGAATCAGCCACCGTGAAAGACATCAGTGGCATCGATGAAGCTGTTCACCGCCTCACCACCAAAAAGCCCAATCTCGAAGAAATGGTCAGTTTTTTCTCGGGATTTGCACGCTGCCTGGATCGGAATATTGCCACGGCCAAAAGTCTGGAGTTGATTGCCCCCCGCCTGAAATCCCCGCGTTACCGGGGTGCCGTGGCAGACATTTCCTCACGGATTCTGGCTGGAGAGCGGCTCAGCGACTCGTTTGCCATCCACAAGGATCTCTTTCCCCCGGATGTGATCGCTCTTCTGCATGCCGGGGAGGAGAGCGGACAGATCGGCGAGGTCTTTAAACAGATTACCCAGGGTCGTCAAAAATCTCTGCGCATTCTCAAAAAGCTGAAGTCCGGGATGATCTACCCCGCGATTGTTCTGATTCTCGCGGTGGCCGTGGTGATCATCATGGCCTTCACTCTCATTCCTGCGATCTCGAATCTTTACGCCGCGATGAACGCACAATTGCCTTTGGCGACGAAAATCATGATCACGTTCTCGAAGATCCTGGTGGCGCAACCCTACCTTGTCATTATCCCTATCGGTGCTGTGTTTCTCCTGCTGAAGTATTGGAGTAAAATTTATCGAACTCCGTCTGTACAAATTGCTCTGACCCGCGTTCCGACGGTTGGCAATGTGATTCGAAAAACGGCGGCGATGGTCAGCTTCCGCACATTGGCCCTTCTTCTTCAATCCAATGTGCGCATCGTCACGGCTCTTGAAATCACCTCGAAGAGCAGCAACCACATTGAATTTGAGCGCTTCTTTCTCAAGGTGCGGGATCATATCGTTGAAGGACTTTCTCTGCCCGAGGGGTTCCTCATGGAATCGTACCGGCTTGGCCCGGACGGGCGAACGATTGCCGCCATCGTGCAAATGGCGGGCGAGACCGGCGGGGTGAACGAAATGTTGGATGAAATCGCAGCCGACTACGAGGAGGACCTTGATACCATTGCAAGTCAGATTGACAAAATCATGGAGCCCTTTGTGCTCGTGATCATGGGAATCATTGTCGGTGGCCTTGTGTATGCCATTTACGGACCGATCTTCGGCCTGAGCAAGGTCATCCTGCCCCAAAAGAAACCGGCGGCTGCGGCCTCGCCGAATCGTTGAAGCTCAGCACCCAGACGGTTTATTCCAAAGCCCTCGCCATTTATGTGGCGATGTCTTTTTTGTTGGGTCTGGGTGTGGTTTCTTTCACTCAAGCGATCATCGTGCGCGAGTTTCGTGCGACCGAGCGGAGAGAAATGGAGACCTCTGTGCAGCGTTTGCAGCTTATGCTGGACCAGGAACTGCAGGGGGTGGAGTCCGCACTCACCGATTTGTTGTCTGAGCCGGATTTTCAGGATCCTGATTGGATGGAATTGCCAAGCACGGCCCAACTGGAAAGCCTCCAACTCGATTTTGTGGCTCTTGTCGACTCCCGTGGGAATCTGCAAAGATCCTCGATCCTCTCCATTGGTCCGCACCCGATTCCCGGGGAGGACATTGAGTTGATTGCGCATGGCATCCGGGAAGCTGAGTCCGTCAGGAATGCCGACTATGCCGCCCTTGGCGATCAACTGGCCTCCGTGGCATGGCAGGACTCCCCGCCAGGCACTCCTCAAGGCACCCTGCTCATTGTCGGGCGTTTGTTTGCTGATAAGCCCGTGAAATTTCTGGAGAATCTTCTCGGGGGGTCGATCACCTTTGAGACCTTGGCCGGGCGCACGATCGGCGCACCCGGCACCGAGGATATTGTTGCCATGCTGGCCCGGAAAGAAGTCGCTGTGACCGATGTCTCCTCTGATAAGATCTCCGGAGCCTTTGTCCTCCGCGGGCTGGGAACGCCCCTGCTTGGTGTCGTGCGTCTCACTCAAGGCCGCCCACTGGAAGCCGGTGCCCAGACAAGTGTCCGTATCTTTTTGACTGTGCTGGCACTTGCCGGCGGGCTTCTTTTTGTTGCCGTTTGGTATCTGCTGGATCGAACCATCCTGAAACGCATCCACGAGCTCACCCACCTGGTGGAGGCAGAGCAAGCCAAGGGGCTTTTGCCGGTGAAGCTCGATTTTGAAGGAGACGATGAATTAGGAACCCTTGCCCGCCGGATTGAGCAACTCGCAGTCCTTCTCGAGAAAGTCCAATCCCAATACCAGCAAGTCGTGCAGGACCAGACAGAGGTCATCTGTCGCTTTGATGAGGAGTTTCAAATTCACTTTTCCAACGAGGTTTTTCTGAGGACGTTTCCCCCATCGGACAACAATTCGGACATGCTGAAAAATTGCCTTCCAGGAGAGGCTTTCGATTTTCTTACCCGCCGGTTCCAGCGCTTATACCCCACATTCTCCATAGACACGTTCCAGCACAGTGTGGAGTTCTCCGGGGGGCGAACGGTTTGGTTCCGCAGCACCCTCCGACGTTCTTTCTCAGTCGATGGCCGTGGGACAGGGGGCCAGTGGGTTGCGGCCGATGTCACCCTGCAGGTTGAAGCAGAGCGCGGGGTCCAAAATTCCGAGCGTCAGCTCCGTCAACTCTCCAGCCGCCTGCTCCACCTGCAGGATGAGGAACGTCGCCGGATCGCCAGAGAGCTCCACGATTCCACGGCTCAAAGCCTCTCGGCCCTCGAAATGAATGTCAGCCTCCTGGATCCGATTGCGAAAGATGACCGCACAAAACGGATCGTGGCCGAGACCCGCCGGATCGCCCAGGATTGTTGTCAGGAACTACGCAACATTTCTTACCTTCTCCACCCTCCCCTTCTGGATGAGGTCGGTCTTCCCTTCGCGATCCAGTGGTTCATTGATGGGTTCATCGAGAGAACGGGCATTGTCGTGGAGTTGAATGTTCAGGCTCCGTTCCCCCGCGTGGATCGGGATATTGAAACGTCGCTGTTTCGGGTGATTCAAGAAGCAGCCAGCAACATTTACCGTCATTCCGGGGCAAATCATGCATCGGTCGAATTGAGGTATGATCGCAAACAGGGCATCAGGATGACAATTCAGGACGATGGCAAGGGCTTCTCCTCCGGTCCGGAAGGCCAAACTCCTCCGCGGATGGGCATTGGCCTTGCCGGCATGCGCGAGCGGATGGGTCAATTCAACGGCACCATGGAAATCAAAAACTCGCCAACGGGGGTCAAGGTTGATATTTCCATACCAACAACCTCCTTGCATGCCCAACAATGAAATCATCAAGATCCTGATTGCTGATGACCATGAGGTGGTTCGTCAGGGCGTTCGAAACATCCTCGAAGCCGAAGAAAATATCGATCTCTGCGGAGAGGCTACCACGGGCAGGGATGCCGTTGCCCTCTGTGAAAAGCTGCATCCCGATGTCGCAATCCTCGATATCAGCATGCCGGGTTTGAACGGCATTGACGCCGCACGCCAAATCCTCAAGCTCTGCCCGAAAACCAAGATCCTGATTTTTACGGTTCACGATGCCGAGCGCCTGGTCTACGAGGTCGTCGAGGCCGGAGCCCATGGCTATATCCTGAAATCCGACGCGGGCCGGCATCTCACCGCAGCTGTGAAAGCCATCCTCACGGGACGGCACTACTTCAGTTCGCAGGTCTCCGAGGTCCTTTTTGAGAGCTTCCGCAGCAAAGGCATGCCCCACACGCAATCCGCCTCAGCTGACCCCGGCGCCCCCAGACCCACCAACCGCGAACGCGAAATCATCCAACTCCTCGCCGAAGGAAAAAGTAACAAGGAGGTCGCCACCAGCCTCGGAATCAGCGTCAAAACCGCCGAAACCCACCGCGCTGCGATCATGCGCAAACTTGGTTTCCACTCGATCGGCGAACTCGTCCGCTACGCTATTCGCAATCATATCATCGAGGCGTAGCCGCCCGGAAGGCGGAATTTTAGATTTTGGATTCTGAATTTTAAATCGATCGGGTTCCAGCGATTGAGAATTTTTCAGCCCATAATCAACCAGACGCTTTTGACAAATATTCGTAATCATCAATATCCTTCGGTCGCCCACTGGCATGTTTGTTTTTCAGCAAGACTTCCAACCCGATAAAAGCTGTTGGAATGCCTCCAGCCTCCGTGGTGATAGAGGTGGCACGCTAAAACGGAGCCAATGAGATAATTAGTTTTCGGAAGGTCTCTGGGGTATAACCCAAACCAACAGAGACATGAAACAGAAGAGAAGAAACCACAGTGCGGAGTTCAAGGCGCGGATTGCGCTTGAGGCG
>JBGSPC010000116.1:0-3765 GCA_041738805.1 Terrimicrobiaceae bacterium
CCCACAACCGACCCATTGCCAAGATCGTTGCCTTAAAACACAGCTCAGATCCCAATGCTTAGCTTCCAAATCCAATCACCTTCACATTGCCCTTTGCCGAAGGTGTCATTGGCACCCAAAAGCTATCCACTAAGTCTCGCAGCATAGCGCCGTCCCTCCACCACTCCAGGCTTGTTCAACAATGGCTAGCTTTCGACGCTTCGGTCGAAGCTAGCCCTTTCCCGTTAGGATTATTTTTTTCCTTTTTGGGTTTCCGAAATCTCGTCAAGCGCCTTCATCTCCGCCTTGCCCTCATCTGATATCGCAAACATGTCTCCTGTCTGGAATGATCTCGTGCAGATGTTCGTCTGATACGGCTCAGTCCCGTTGGTGTAAACGAGATACGACGATCCGATTTGGAATGGAAATCCGCAGTCTCCGTATCCAAGGCCCGTCTCGACAGTAATGTTCTTTTTATCGGACGCTCCCTTCCAAGCGCGCGTGATCTCAAAGGTGAATGAGGCCACAAAAATGAAGGTGTCTGATCCCGGGACGGGGCGCCTGACGAGCTTTCCCTCAATACAAGAACCCACGAAAACTGAAGTTGCCTCGGCGAACGCGTCGCCAACGGGCGGCTTCGCCGCACAGCTGCAAGCATGTTGATCGGTGCAGCTTAAAAGAACAATGCCCACAAAAAGCAAAAATGGTGACTTCATGGTGTTTTGTTTCCTAACAGTATTATTGAGTCGCCCGCGACATTTGTAGGAGATAAGTCGCCGGCGACATAACTCCTACAAATGTCGCCTCAAAGGGCAGACTTCGTCGATGACGTTACACTAAGCTTTTTTAGCCGCACGGAGACCCCTGTTCAAGAAAATTGAGGATGTCAGTCAGACCATGTGGTTAAGCGAGATCCAGGGGGCTTGGGCCCCCTGCACCTGGGCGCTTTAACACATGGAGATAAATCATTGTCGTTGATACGTCAGTGTGGCCGAGAAGGTCTTGAACCGTTCTGATGTCAATGCCGCTCTCAGGAACTGCCATGGCCATTCGCGGGAGGCGTTGGGGTATTTTCTCATGAGAGCCTCGGGCATGTGGGCGTCGCCGCATCCACCCGCAAGGTCATCAGCATGATTTTCTTTTTGTTTGGCAAGTTGGGCTTTTAGACGTGCTTCGAGGGCGCGCGGAAGAGTGACGACACGGTGTTTTTCGCCTTTTCCGTCATGGACCGTGATTGTTCTTTGGCCAAAATCAATGTCTTTGACGCGCAAGCGGAGGGTCTCCATCAGTCGAAGGCCGGAGCCATACATGAGTTGCGCGGCGAGTTTCCATGGGTCTTCGAGAAAGGCAAAAAATGGATTGGACTTCGTCACGTGTCACGACGATGGGCGGCCGGCGCTGTGTGTGTCCGGCAATGGCTTTTTCCAAGGAGAATTCCGCATTTCCAAAAGCTTTAGGCGCGAGGAAAACCATGGCGTTGAGGGCTTGTTTCTGTGTGGCGGCAGAGACGTTGCGTTCCAAAGCGAGATAATTGAGATACCTGGTGATGGCTTCCGTTCCGGCATTTTGGGGAGTCTGCTTGAGTCGCATGAGGCAGAAACGTGTGAAGCGGGCATTCCAGTGAACGTAAGTTTCCTCTGTAGCGTAGCTGAGCCCGCCGAGTCGGATGGCACGGCGGATGTCATCGCAGACTCGGCAGACCTCGGCCTCAGTTTCAGGCAGTGGACTACTTGGTGAGGCTGGGGAAAGTATCTTCGCAAAGACCGGAGTCGCCTCCCTTCCATGGGTTCGGTGGGTGTCCTCCAGTGGTTTGGCTTGATCGGCAAGACCCCGCCAATCGAAGGAAGTGGCCCAAGGAATTTGCAGGATGTCACGGGTGAGCCATGAAACGGCCCTGACGGCTTGTTGGAATTGCCATGGGGGGATGTTGGGACGACGTCCGAGGGTTTGAAAAAATTCCATCGTGCTGGAGGGGGTGTCAGCATCGACGGTAGTGAACCAGGTTTTTGCCCAGCGCAAAAAATAGGGTTTGGCCTTGGCCTGAACGTGGCGTTGATCCAGCAACTCCTCATAGGAGGAAAGAAAATCCGCAGTGGGGATTTGCGAGTTGCTCAGTGGTTGAGACCGGTGAATCGTCAACATACCGTTCATATGAACGGCATTTTTGGTTGAATGCAAGATTTTTTTAGGCGGGAGGAAACGGAACGAGCAGCGAGAAGCGGGGATGCCAAACAAGCAGCAGAATAGGTAATCAAAGTCGGGCACCTCGGCGATGTGCCCCTACCACCCGATTAATTCCTCTGTTTGGGGTGCCTTTGTTCTGAAAATCCATGTTCATCCTGTGATCCGTGGTCAAATGGATCGGCAACATGAGTCTTTGTTTTCTTCGTTTGCTTCTGTGAAAATTGATTTCCCTTCAAAGAAATTCGTTCCGATTTTCTCTACGAAGATTGGCAGCGCTGTCCCGTTTCGGCTCGAGGATCATCCTGTCCATCCTGATAATCCTGCAAATCCTGTCGAAGAAGCCTTTCTCTGGTTTCCGAATCCGTCATCCGCGGAGTTTTTCCTCTCCGAAGATTTGCAACTCCCTGTTTCCATTGCTGTTGGCCGTGACGTAGTCTTTCCGTGGTGACATCGCGGTTTATTGAACTTTTTTGGCGTCAGGCGGTCCGGCCGGCATTTCTGCGGCCGGGGCTTTCCCTGTTGAATGTGGCGAGCATTGCGTTGGGGGTGACTGTGTTTTTGGCGATCCAGATTGCGAATCGCGGGGCAGTGGAGAGTTTTCGTTCGGCGGTGGAGTTAACGACCGGGCGGGCGGATCTGGAGGTCCGGGGGGAGATCGATGATGCCCTCTTGCCAGTCATTGCGGGGGTGGAGGGGGTGCGGGTGGCGGCTCCGTTGGTGGAGGGGCTGCTGGCGCTGGTGGAACCCCGCGGCGAGTATTTGCGGTTGGTCGGTTTGGATCCGCTGGAAAGTGCAGATCTGCTCTCCTTCCGGCTGGTGGATTCCGGGGCGGAGACCTTGGATTTTGAGCGTTGGCTGCGTGTGCCCGGAACGATTGCGACCTCACCGGATCAGGCCAGGCGGATGCGGTCCTGGGCATCCGGGGGTGAAGTGGAAGTGCTCGCCGGCAGCGTTCGCAGGACGCTTGCTCCGGCGTTTGAGTTGGTCACGACCGAACCTCTGGCGCGTGCTGAGCCACGGCTCGCCGCGATTGACATCGGGTGGGCGCAAGAATTGCTCGGGATGCAAGGGCGGCTGACGTCCATTCAAATTCTTTTGGAAGAAGGCGTCGATCCTGTCGCTGTGATGGAAGCGATCCGCGCGGCGATCCCCCCGGATCTTGTGGTGGCACCGCCGGCAAGCCGGAATGAGGAAATGCAGACCATGTTGGCGGCCTTCCACTTGAACCTCACCGCGATGAGTTTGGTATCCATCATTGTGGGAATGTTTTTGGTTTTTAACAGCGTGAGTGCGGCGGTCGTGAGACGTCAGGGACAGATCGCGATTCTGCGTTCCTGCGGGGCGACACGCGGCGAGGTTCGATGGTTGTTCCTCCTTGAAGCGCTGTTGGAAGCCATGCTCGGTGCGGCGGTGGGAATTCTGTGTGCGCCGCTTCTTGCGGGTTTTGTTGCCGCCCCGATTGCAGGAACAATTTCTTCTTTGTATGAGGTCACGCGGATCAACACCCTGGGTGTGACCCCATGGCAAGTGGTCCTGGGATTCGGACTTGGCATTATTGGTGCGCTGATGGCCGCGTGGTTGCCAGCCTCGGAGGCGGCCCGC
>JBGSPC010000135.1:0-3768 GCA_041738805.1 Terrimicrobiaceae bacterium
GAACCATCGCTACGACTTCATCTATCTCTTCGACACTACCGACGCCAACCCGAACGGCGACCCCGACGCCGGCAATCTCCCACGGGTTGATTCGGAATCCGGCCAGGGCCTTATCACCGATGTTTGCATCAAACGCAAAGTGCGCAACTTCGTTGAAGTCGTCAAAAAAGACGCTCCCAACTTTGATATCTACGTGAAGGAAAAGGCTGTACTCATCCGAGCGCATGAAAGAGCCTATCAAGCCATTAAAAAAGTGGGAGAAGAGCAGACTGAAACCAAAGCCGGAAAACGCAAAGGCAGCGGTGAAGAGGTCGAAGCCGCAAGGCAATGGATGTGCCAGAACTTCTACGACGTGCGCACCTTCGGGGCAGTCATGAGCATTGCCGTCAATTGCGGTCAAGTCCGCGGCCCCATCCAGATCGGATTTTCCCGCTCGATCGATCCCATCGTTATCAGCGAACATGCGATCACCCGAATGGCCGTCGCCACGGAAAAGGAGGCAGAGTCCCAACAAGGTGACAACCGCACCATGGGCCGCAAATTCACCGTCCCTTACGGGCTCTACTGCTGCCACGGATTCGTAAACCCCTTCCTCGCCGACCAAACAGGATTCTCTGAAGATGAAGACCTTGAACTCTTCTTCAAGGCGCTTGAGAACGCCTTCCAGTTCGACCAGTCCGCCGCCCGCCCCGCCGGGAGCATGGCACCCCGTGCTCTGCTGGTTTTCAAGCACGAAGGCGAAGGTGGAACCGAGCAAGAGAAGATCCAATCCGCGAAACTTGGTCGCGCCCCCAGCCATACCCTTTTCGACCGCCTTCGCATCGAATCCTTCGAGGAACGCCCGGCGGGTGACGGCAAGCCGCCCCGTAAATTCTCAGACTACGCCAGCCGCATCACCTTCGACGGCAAGCCGCTCGACGAGGTAGTCAAACCCGGCGGGTCGACAAGTCTCGGCAACGGCATCACCCTCATCCGCAGGCTGGTGTGAAATCTCCCCAAGGGGCCTCGATAAACCCCGAAAGGATGATTGATCAGGCTTCAGAGCCTTTGCTGGTGGCTATCAAGCAGAGGCTTCCGGAGCTGGAAAAACTTTTGGAGCAAGTATCCAGCCATTGGGGTTTTGAGGATGGATTTTACCGGTTTTACCATCAAAGCTTCAAGGTTCTCTCACTCCAGTCTTCGACACTGCGGATCGTCGAAGCATTGGAGTCATTGAACCCTGGATCAGAAATCAATCCGTGGTTCCGGGAAATTATTGCTGAGGGGACTGGGCATGAATTTAAGCCTGAACTCAATATGTCGTGGCTTGCATCGACCCGGCCAATTCTTGAGGCATTTTTTCATGCCAGAACCATGCTGGAATTCGCGGTGAAGTATGGAAAGGATTTGGATCACGCCCCGGCAATGATGCCAAGTGGATGGGCTGCCCTTTTGTACCTTTACAATATGCGCTGAGATTCTTCCGCATCCATACAATGGACCTCCTCCCGATCTCCGCGCTCCAGCACCTGATTTTCTGCGAGCGGCAGTTTGCGCTGATCCATCTTGAGCGGGAATGGACTGAGAATCGATTCACTGCGGAGGGGAGGGTCCTTCACGAACGCGCCCATGATGGTCCGTCAGAATCCCGTGCCGGAATACGAATGGTTCGCGGAATGGCGGTTACATCGTCGGAGTTCGGGATGAGCGGTCAATGCGATGTGGTGGAATTTCACAAGGACGGCCGGGTGATTCCGGTCGAATACAAACGGGGAAAACCCAAAGCCCACCGGGCCGATGAAGTTCAACTTTGTGCACAAGCGGTCTGTTTGGAGGAAATGCTGGCCGTCGCCATTAGCGTCGGTTTTCTCTATTATGGCAAACCCCACCGCCGGACGGAAGTGGATCTTGATGACGGGCTTCGCGCTCTGACGGTTCAAACAATCAGCCGTTCACGGGAAATTCTCCTCTCAGGCATCACTCCTCCGGCAATTTTTGAAAAACGCAAGTGTGGGGCCTGCTCGCTGATTGATATCTGCCAGCCCGAATGCCGGAAATCAGCTTCCGCCTGGCTCGCTGCCGAGTTTTCGTCCATCGCAGCCTTATGAAAAAGCACCTCAACACCCTTTTTGTGACCCTCGAGGGAGCTTATCTGCGCAAGGATGGCGAGGCCGTCGAGGTAAAGTTTGATGGCGAGTCCAAACTCCGGGTTCCCCTTCACAACCTGGATGGCATTGTGTGTTTTGGCTATGACATCGTGGCCAGTGCATCACTCATGGCGGGCTGTGCCCAAGCCAATGTGGCTTTGTCGTTTCACTCCCCTCACGGAAAATTCCTCGCCTGCACGAATGGCTTCACTTCGGGAAACATCCTCCTTCGGCGAAGCCAATATCGAAAGGCGGATTCCGAGGCTGCCAGCCTCGCAATCGCGCGGAATATTGTCGCCGCCAAGATTGCCAACTCCCGGACTATTGTGCAGCGGGTCTCCCGTGACCATGGGGACAAAGATCCTGAGCGCGCTTTTGAACTCGGACGGGCTTCGGACTTTTTGGAGCACCGCGTTGGCATGGCCTTGCGCGCCGAATCGCTGGATTCCCTGCGCGGCGTTGAGGGAGATTCCGCCACCGCTTATTTTTCCGTGCTTCCCAAGTTCCTCACCAATCACGACCCTTCCATCGCCTTCGATGGCCGCTCCCGCCGCCCGCCCCGCGATCCGGTCAATGCCCTACTTTCCTTCCTTTACAGCCTCCTCACGCATGACTGCCGGTCCGCGCTGGAATCCTGCGGTCTGGATCCCCAGTGTGGCTTCCTCCACCGGGATCGACCCGGCCGCCCTTCCCTGGCTCTCGACCTTATGGAAGAATTTCGCGCTTTCCTCGCCGACCGCACCGCAATTTCCCTCCTCAATCGCCGTCAAATCCAGTTCTCGGATTTCCGTACCGAAGAGGCCGGCGGCGTCTTCTTGAAAGAGGACTCAAGAAAAACAGTCCTTACAACCTGGCAGGAACGCAAAGCCGATGAAATTACACACCCGTTTCTTGACGAAAAAATGACTGTTGGCCTTCTCCCCCATATCCAGGCCCGCCTTCTCGCCCGTCACATCCGCAATGACCTCGATGCTTACCCGCCATTTCTACTGAAGTAGTTTATGCAAATTCTCGTCACCTACGATGTGGCCACCTCCTCCGAGGGTGGAGCCCGCCGCCTCAGAAGGGTTGCAAAAACCTGCCTCGATTATGGTCAGCGTGTCCAAAATTCTGTCTTCGAATGCAAAGTGGACCAAGCCCAGTTTGTCGCCCTCAGAGCCAGAGCACTCAAAATTATCGATCTGGACCATGACTCTCTGAGATTCTACTTTCTCGGCAACGAATGGGACGGACGCGTGGAACATTACGGCACAAAACCTTCCCTCGACATGGATGGACCCCTTCTAGTCTGATTTCCGCGAACCCCAAGCATACATTCCGCTCCCAATCAGTTCGCGCGGACGGCAAACCCCTGATCCGCAGTTCTTTGACATCATTAATTGCAAACCATCGAATTCGGCGGACTTTGTTTGCTCAAGGCTCGCGAATTTGTTGAAATAACATTCTGTAGCACAGGGGTTTCCCTGTGCTGCCATCGCGCCCCTCGCGGGCGCGCGGATTGAAACTTACTCTCGACTCTCACGGTGCTTTTGCCTGTGTATCGCGCCCCTCGCGGGCGCGCGGATTGAAACATTGCATACCTGATTGCACCATCTTCTTTCTCGAATCGCGCCCCTCGCGGGCGCGCGGATTGAAACATTGC
>JBGSPC010000141.1:0-3784 GCA_041738805.1 Terrimicrobiaceae bacterium
TGCAGCCACGTCGACAAAGCTGAGGATGGGCTTTTCGTCCTTGGCGGGCATGGAGATCAGGACTTTGTGGAACGGATGACGAGTGCCAGCCAGGTTTTCCGCTCGATCCATAGGAGGAAAAGCGCCAGCGCGCTGATGCCGAGAAGCATCGGGCTGAAGATGCCGTCCCTGGCCACAAAAATATGGAAGGCCAGAATGTTCACAATGATGGGGCCCAGAATGAGGAGTCCCAGGTTCCGGGTGCGGGGGATCGCAACCAGGATGCCACCGAGGAGTTCCAGCACTTTTATGAAGCTCAGGTATCCCGTCGGCCCGAAAGCCGCGAAAAACGCTGCCACAGGACTGCCCTCCGGGATTTCAGGAGTGGGAGCCAGGCCGAATAGCACGACACAAGCGGACATAATAAAGAGGAGCCCGAGAAGGATTCCAGCGATGATAGTGGCGTATTTCATAGAGAGTTAATGTGTGTGTTTTTCAAAGAGATCAGGCCCGTTCAGTGGATCCCGCAGCAATCGGAGCCACTGGAAGCCCCGTCATATTTGTCATG
This sequence comes from Terrimicrobiaceae bacterium, assembly GCA_041738805.1. Classification (GTDB taxonomy): domain Bacteria; phylum Verrucomicrobiota; class Verrucomicrobiia; order Chthoniobacterales; family Terrimicrobiaceae; genus JAJTZA01. The sequence goes on from JBGSPC010000141.1 coordinate 548, forward strand.
CAATCGTATCCAGCTCATGGTGCGGGATTCATTGCGGCCTTTTGGCACAAGGTCCAGAAACTGGAGGGTGCTTACGAGAGTCTCTACTCCACGGGCGTAAGTGGAATACGTGTGGTAGATTGATCCATCCTTGCGCTTGTAAAAGACGCTTAGGCCGTGGAGTTCGTCGTGGGCATACGGAGTCGTGCCGTAATTATAACCAACATTCCCGGAGGCAACCTGCGCGGGAGTGGAGGAAACGCCGAAATCGAAGTTGAAGGTGCTTCCATACGAGGAAACCCAGGGAAATTTCCATCCCATACGCTTTTTAAAGGGTAAGAATTCCGCAAGTGGAGCCCGCGAGATGGCCGCAAATGCGACATCGTTGTGCTCAAAATGCTGACGGGCCCCGTCAACATGGTCGGATAAAAACGAACACCCGTCGCAGCCCTCCTCCCAGCCCGGGCCAAACATGAAGTGGTAAATAATGAGTTGGCTCCGTCCGCGGAATAGATCTGCCAGGCTTACCGGCCCATCCTGGCTCTCGAAGACATAGTCTTTCTGCAGGTGTACCCATGGAAGAGCCCGGCGTTTCGCGCTGATCGCATCGAGGTGTTTCAGTGCCTGTTTTTCTTCGGCAAGCAGTTCCTTGCGGGCGGCGAGCCAATTTTCGCGGCTCACAACGGAATGAGTTTCAAGCTCTTCCAGCGTAGGGGGTGTTTGGATTGGCATGGTTTTCGAAATTTATGTCGGTTTGGTATCTGTGCGATGTGCCAGGTTCGGTGATCGGAGCTCGAACGGTGGGTGAGAAAGTGATCTGACCGTGCGGGTTAATTCGTCGGCGTGGACGTGACGAGTTTTTTTAGATCGGCGAGGCCCTTTTCAAATTCGGGACCGACCATTTTTTCGCAATCCATGAAGAGGCTGAAGATTTTGCCGACGAATTGGTTTTCGCCATACATCGCCCAAGTGATGACGGTATGGTCGCCTTCGGGTCGAAAAGTGAAATCGACCGTGCTGGTACCTTCCATGGGCTTGATCCAGTCCATGCGCTGGCGGACCAGCTCGTAAGGCTTGCTTTCGATGATTGTGGCCGAACCGGCTCCGGCCTTTGGCCCCTGCCAACTTGCCACAGCGCCAATACCGGAATCAGCCCCGCTGTAGGTCATCCGGGCTTCGGGGTCCATCTTTGCCCATGGATTCCAGATTTGGAATTTTTTGTGGTCATTCACCTGAGCGAACAATACCTCGGGTGGCGCAGCAATGGTGGCGCTGCGCTCCACACGGAAGTCGGCGGGTTGCATGGCGGCCACAATGAGGAGGATGGCAATTAGCGCAACCAGGATTGCGCAGCCAATGGAGAGGATTTTTATCATGCTTTGGTTACTTGTCAGGTGTTCCGCTGCATTCGCCACTCATGGCATCCCAGCGTTTTTGCATTTCTTCAGGAGAGGGGCTGAATGCAGGGTAGTCGGTGGGTTGGGTCTTCATGGGCGTGCTGCTTGTTGGGTTTAATTGGATGTTAATGAGGTTGTGTGATTGTGGGGTTCTCCGCCATCTGGCTGGCACCGCATCGCTCCATGAGCCTGCGGATCTCCACAGTGGAACCATAGGGGAGGCCGGGACAGAGCTTCGCGATTTCGGTGGCTTCTTCGATGCCGGAGACGCGCAGCATGAAATATCCGGCAACCGACTCTTTGGCTTCCGCGAAGGGGCCGTCCGTGATCTGCCGGTCTTCGCCCCGCACGACGCGCCCGTCGTGCTCCAGAGATTGGCCTCCAAGGCAACGTCCATCAGCCACGACGGAGTTAAACCATGACATCCATTCGGTCATGACCCGTTGGATTTCCTCGGGGGAAAGGTCCTGATACCAGGCATTGTTTCTGAAGAGCAAAAGGTAGTCGGATTTTTGATCGGGATTTGTCATGGGCTTGTTTCATGGGTATGACGAACGACATCCGGCATTCAGGACACACCGCACGGAAAAATTAAAAATATTCAGGACGCAAGGGAAATCCTGATTTTAGGAGCTTCGAAATGGAAAAATCACCCCCAAACCCGCCACAAGGTGCCGTGATCAAAGCCCACCAGCTCACGGAACACCTGTTCCGTCATGAGTCCGGGAAAATGATTGCCATTCTGGTTGGCATATACGGACCGCATTGCTTGCAGATGGCGGAGGATGCCGTGCAGGAAGCCCTCGTTCGCGCCTTGCGCGCGTGGCCGGTATCGGGAATGCCTGACAATCCCCCGGCATGGTTGCTCCGAACAGCAAGGAACCTGATGACCGACCAGCTGCGGAGGGAAAAAAATTTCCAGGAAAAGCAGCCCGAGATTATTGTGGGCATGGAAGCTGCCGGGGGTCCTCACCATGAAGCTGACCTTTTTGACGACCAACTGCGATTGATGTTCGTTTGTTGTCATCCTTCCTTGCCGCAAGAAGCACAGGCTGCCCTGGCTCTCAAAACACTTTGCGGATTCAGTCCTGCCGAAATAGCGAAAGCATTTCTGATTTCCGAAGCAGCTGTTTCCAAGCGATTGACGCGGGCGCGTCAGAGGGTGCGCGAACTGGAGTTGCCCTTCGCCGTGCCGGAGTCCTATGAGCTTCCAGCAAGGCTGGATGGAGTTTTCGGCACACTTTATCTCCTCTTCAACGAAGGCTACAAGGCCTCGGCCGGGGATCTTTTGGTGCGCGAGGATCTCTGCCATGAGGCGATCCGGATCCTGACCCTTCTCACTCAACATCCGACGATTCAAGAGCCCCGTGCATTTGCTTTGTTGGCCCTTATGTTGTTGAGCGCTGCCCGTCTGCCCGCCCGCTCCAATGCCGAGGGTGACCTGCTTTTGCTTCACGAACAAGACCGCGACCTTTGGGACCGGAAGATGATTCAGCGGGGAATTCAACTTCTTGCCCGTTCTGCGGATGGTAGGAGCGTCAGCCCTTATCACCTCGACGCGGCCATCGCCGCATGTCACAGCACCGCCGCAACGGCGGCCGACACCGACTGGCCAAGAATTCTGAGTCTCTACGATCAGTTGATCCGGCAAACCTCTTCCCCGATTGTCGCCATGAACCGGGCGGTGGCGGTCGCCCGCGTGCATGGCCCCAGGGCGGGGCAGGATGCCCTGAGTCGCATCGGTAACCCTGACGCTGTGGCATCCTTGCATCTTTACCATGCCGTTCACGGAAGCCTTGCGGCAGAACTCGGAGACTTTGGCACCGCACTGATGCATTATCAAACGGCTCGCGGTCTTGCC
>JBGSPC010000154.1:0-2080 GCA_041738805.1 Terrimicrobiaceae bacterium
TTAAAAGGGCATTGTCAAGAATACCGGCCTTGACGGTCGGCTTTTCGAACTCGGAGGCGAAAGACTTGAGGATTTTTGCGGCTGCACAAATATCAGTTTCCCCGGTGATGAGAGCCGTCTGGCCGGTGAGGGAACCATTCATTTTCGGAAGCCCGAGTTCCTCGGCAGCCCGTTTGATGAAGGTATTTTTGACGACCTGGACTTTGGCTCCGGCGGTGTCCAGGCGGACACGAAGTTCCTCGAAATGTTTGACCTGCATTCCGGAGAAATCCGCAATGATGGCAAAGGGCGAGTTTTTGAGGCGTTCCTGAACGTCGGCGACGATGGTGGCTTTTTCTGGGCGCATGATCTTTTAAAAAGGTTGGTGTTCCGTTTGGGAAATTAGTTTTTGAGGAAGGGAGCGGCGTCAACCGTCACACCGGGGCTCATGGTTGCGCTCAACGTGATCGCATCAATGAAGCTGCCCTTGGCGGTGGCGGGACGGGCTCTCACGACGGCTTGGATCACGGCTGTTCCGTTCTCCAGCAGCGCATCTTCCGCAAAGGAAAATTTTCCAAGGGGCACAGCCACATTCGCGTTTTTATCGAGTTTGAACTCCACACGACCGGCTTTGACTTCTTTAACCGCTCTGGCCGTGTCATCGGTGACAGTTCCTGTCTTGGGATTGGGCATCAACCCGCGGGGGCCGAGCACTTTTCCGAGTTTTTTGACTTCCGCCATGGCGGCGGGTGTGGCCACAGCCACATCAAAGTCGGAAAATCCGCCGGTGACTTTTTTGATCAAATCTTCATACCCGACAAATTCCGCGCCGGCGCTTTTGGCTGCCTCGGCCGCCGGGCCGGTCGCAAAAACGAGAACCCGGACATTTTTGCCGCTTCCGTGGGGCAGGGGGCAGGTTCCCCGGACCATTTGGTCACTCTGTTTGGGATCCACACCGAGTTTGATGGAAACCGTGACGGTCTGGTCAAACTTGGGAGCTGGCAGGGTCTTGAGGGTCTTGATCGCCTCGGCCAGCGGGTATTTGCGTTTGCCGTCAATGAGAGTGGCGGCGGACTTGTAGCGTTTGCTGCGTTGTTTTTGCATGGGATTTTGCAGTGGTAGCGGGCCCTGTTTTGGAAAAGGCCCTCCTGCTTAGGTTGGTTTATTCGGTGATTTCGAGGCCCATTTGACGGGCTGTGCCTGCGAGCGTGCGGTAAGCCGCTTCTTCGGTGCGGGCATTCATGTCTTTGATTTTGATCTTTACGATATCAAGGACTTGCTTCTTCGTGATTTTGCCCACTTTGACTTTGTTGGGTTCTTTGGAGCCTGCTGCCAGCCCGGCGGCCTTCTTAAGAAGGATGGCGGCGGGTGGGGACTTTGTGATGAATGTGAAGCTTTTGTCTTTGTAAACGGTGATGACCACTGGAAGGATATCGCCGGCCTGCTTTTGGGTCGCCGCATTGAATTCCTTACAAAAGGTCATGATATTCACGCCTCGCTGACCGAGAGCTGGACCCACAGGAGGAGCCGGATTGGCCTGCCCTGCCGGGATCTGCAATTTGATTGTTCCTACGATTTCTTTAGCCATACGATAAATAGAGTGTTCCGCGATACCTGCGGAAAAGGGGTGGGAATCTGACAGCGATTTCCCAATGAGGCAAGCAGGAAATCGAATTATTTTCAGGCTTCCGTTTTGGCGATGACGGCGGCGGCGGTTGAATCTCCGAAGACATTGACCGTTGTGCGGCACATGTCCAGCACGCGGTCCACGGCCAGAACGATGCCAATGGCTTCGGGAGGCAGGCCGACGGCACCAAGGATCACCACGATGGCGACCATGCTGGCTGCGGGAATCCCGGCGACACCAATGGACGTCAGCAGGGCCAGGACCACAACCATGAGTTGTTCCGACAGGCCAAGCTGGATCCCGTAGATTTGGGCTACAAACAGCACCACGGCACATTCATAGAGTGCCGTGCCGTCCATGTTCACTGTGGCACCGAGGGGAATTGTGAAACCGCAAATCCTTCGTGGCACGCCCCCTTTTTCAAGGCAGCCCATGGTGAGCGGCAGGGTTGCTGCCGAGGAAGCTGTCGAGAAG
>JBGSPC010000170.1:0-2452 GCA_041738805.1 Terrimicrobiaceae bacterium
GGGCCGTGTATTTGCCTTCAATCGTAAAAACCGGTGTCGCAGATCCCGGAACCTCGGCTTGGTCGATGGAATGAATTTTCGGCGCTGACGCCTCCCAGAGCTTGGCGATTGCGGGCAGGAGGGCTTTCGGAGTGAGAGTGCTGTCGGATTGAATCATAGTCGTCTTAAATGAAATCCGCCGTCGAGGTTGATGACATCGCCGGTGGAAAATGGGAATGCGCCGCTCAGGATGCTTTCAACCGCCCGGCCCACGTCTGACGGAGCCCCCCAGCGCTTTTGCGGAACAAGACCCTCAGCAAGGAGCTTGTCATATTTGTCTTTCACGCCGGAGGTCATGTCCGTGGCCATGATGCCAGGCCGCAATTCAATGACCTGAATGCCCTCCTCCGCCAAACGCACTGCCCAAAGTTGGGACGCCATGGCCAGGCCGGCTTTGGAAATACAATATTCGCCGCGGTTGATCGAGGCCGTGTTTGCGGAGAGCGATGACACAAAAATCAGCTTGTAGCCACCATCCAACCGGCTCTGACCCGCATGATTCTGCCAATGCTTCACCACCAACTGAGATAAAAAATACGGCCCTTTGAGATTCACGGCAATGACCTCATCAAAAATCTCTTCCGTGGCCACCGTGATATCCGCACGGACCCGGGGGGCAATGCCGGCATTATTCACCAACGCATCCAACTGACCAAAGGCCTCCAGCGTTTCATCCAGCAACTTCTGCCGCCCCGATGCCTCACCGATATTTCCGCCAACGACAGGAAACTTCTGATCCGGGTTTGTGGCCAGCGTCGCACAATGCGCTGACGTCTCCTCAGCCGCCGCCCGGTTGTTGGCATAATGAATGGCGACGCTATGACCCGCCGTCGCAAGACGCTCGGCCACACCCCGCCCCAAACCGCGGCTGGAGCCAGTGACAAGAACAGTGGAGGGGACAGACATGAGACCATCCTACCACCACTATAAAAAAACCGTTACGACAAAGACCCCCCCAATTAGCATAAAACCGACTTTAAATATCGTCAGTGACAGGGTAGACTGTATGAACAAGGATTGTTTTTTCGACAGGATGACAGGATTTACAGGATTAACATGATTAGGAGCAAAGACTCCTGATGGTTATCCCGGAAACAAAGACTTGCCTTGTCCCAACTCAAATCTCCTCCTGAGAATCCTGAGAATCCTGAAAATCCTGTCTAAAAAATTCTTCTCTTCCGCATGAAAGACTACCGCCCTCTTCTCCTCCAAACCCTCGACGTCAGAATCCCCGGACTCCGCCTCCGCCGCCTCCGGCTGAACCGTCATTTGCCTGACGCCGATGCCCTCGAAGATCACCGTCATGCTTTTTCCCAAACCCTCTGCTACCTCTCCGGACGCGGTGTGTTGAGGGTGGGGAAGCAAAGCACCGAGGTCTTCCCCGGCGCTCTGGCCATCCTACCCAAGGGCGAAACCCACGGTTTTCGTGAAACCGTCGGAAGACGCCCCCTGACCCTGGCCATGGACTTCGACTTTTCTGGTTTTCAGGGATCAGCCCGCAAGGGCACCAAAATCAGCCAACTGAACGATTCCGAAACCGCGCGCATCCGCCATCACCTGTCAGAGATCAGCCGCGTCAAAAACCCTGCTCTGCCTGAATCCCGTTTGCTAGCCGCCTCCGCCGCATTGGCGATCCTCGACATCCAGCTCCGCGCCCTCGGCTACTTGCCCGGCCGTAGCCCGGTGGTCCCCGGCTTTGTCAAAAAATTCCAAGCCTTGGTTCTGGACCCCGCCAACGATGAACTGAGCATCGCGGAACTGTCCGCTCAAACCGGCTACCAACCCGATTACCTCAACCGCCGGTTCAAACAAGTAACCGGCCTGACCCTGCGTCAGCAGCGCGATGTCCTCCGCCTCGAAAAAGCCAAAAAGCTCCTCGCCCAGCGCCTCCCCATCGCCGAAGCCGCCATGGGCTCCGGCTTCGATGACGCAAATTACTTCACCCGCTGGTTCAAACGGCAGACGGGATTGCCGCCGAGGCTTTGGTCTGGGAAATAAAAGGTTAGTACCACCACTGATCGACACTGATAATCAGAGAGATATAAGTGCCCCAGCGGGGGCATGGCGCTGGTACCCGTTTCAAATATGATGCATTTGGGACCGCAACACAGAATCGAACCACTTCGGTTCTTGCTCATGCCTGTGGAGTCACAGAGGCTGTTGGGATGAATTCCTATTTTAAGCAATTGGGCGATGAAGTGCTTGCTGCTTGGAAGGCCAAAAACTTCTCGCTCCCGGCTTTCCCAAATTTGGCCAAAGAGGCTCTTGAGAAGAATCCTTCCTCGAGTGTTGTCGACATGGAAGAGTTGATTCGGGACTTTCTCCTTAATGACGAACAACCCGCGCAGTCGCTTTCGGGGTTCGGTCAGCCCGAACTGATTGTTTACAATCACCCGCGATTTTATATCCAAAT
>JBGSPC010000218.1:0-2368 GCA_041738805.1 Terrimicrobiaceae bacterium
GAGGTAAGAGTCAGCGTGCCGGACCCCTGCTTATTAAGCGCTCTCCCCGAACTGCCGGACCATCCAACCACATCTCCCATAGTGATTCCCGCTGCACCAACATTGATCGTGCGGGTGGCGTTCAGATTAACAACATTATTGATCGTCTGAAGGTTCGCGCTGCTGTTCGTGATATTCCCGGCAAGGATGAACGCACTGCCACCCAGCGTGAACGCCCCGGCCGTTTCGGCAAAGGTGATCCCATTGAGACTCGTAATGACATTGTTTGAGTTATTCAACCGGGCGGAACCATCAAAGATCAGCGTCTGACCGGTCGCAGCCGGGATGGTATTCAGATCCCAGTTGGCGGCAGTGTTCCAGTTGTCGTCGGTGCCATTGCCGGTCCAGGTCCGCTGGGCTTGAAGGCTGAGGGGAAGCGCGGCCAGAAAGGCCAGAGCGAGGAATGCGGCAGTGCTAAGGTTTGTTTTCATGGTCATGGGAGTTCTAGGGGTTGGTTGGCGGGGGGTAGAATCGGGGATAAAGGGCTTTAAATTCGCCGACGCTCAGCGGCCGGTGAGAGATTTCACGGCCGCCTGAACCAAAGTCATTGAACGCACCGTCGGGATTGATCGGATACTTCCATGTTTTTTTGGATTCATCAACTTCACGCCGGTCGTTGCGGGAGATCCGTTTGATATGGCCGTCGAGAAACATGTAGTTGAGCATGCCATCCCGGCCATGGTTGCGGCCCTTCACATAAATGGCGTCAATCCCATGGAGTGCCTGGGTCTGATGTTCGAAGGACCAGGTGGTGCTTGCATAGGGTCCGATTTCCATCAGAAAAGGAACACGGGCGGCACTGAAAGGGAGCCAGTTCGGCCAGCCCGGCCAGGGCAGGGAAACCTGGGGAACCTGCAAAAGCATGAGGTTGATCCCATATCCGCCCTGCAGTTGTTGAAGACGTTTTTTCTGGTCCGGAAACTGGGCACGCCCTTGCGCCGTGAGGCTGAGGCCGGGACACACGGGCATTACGGAGAGGTATCCCGGCACAAGGTAAGGGCTGAACCTCACCTCGCTGGCACCGGGTTGGTCCTCCACACCGGGCTGCATGTCGGCCGGCGGGATTTTGTTATGGGCGACGGGATAACCCGGAGGGAACCAGCCGTTGTGTTCGCCCCGGTATGCTTGCAGGGCGGAGCCGAGTTGGCGCATGTTGCCGGCACAAACCGCCCCCTGCGAACTTTCACCCAGTGTCTTGAAGGTGGGCACGGCCAGGGTCGCAAGAATTGTGACAATAACCCCGACAATAAGAACCTCCACCAGGGTGAAGCCCCCGCCTCCGCTTTTTGTCTGACCGGTATTGTGAATTTTTTTCACGTCAGTTGGTGCGCGGGGCGATGGTGATGGACTCCACAAAAAGCTCGGCACTCCCGGACAGGCTGGAAGCCATCCGAATGCCGGTCAGGAATTGCTCACCAGTTGCGGGGCTTTCCGGAGCTTCCATGGAAACCTCCCCGGAGTCCACCTTGACCGGCTGGCCGTCCTGCCCGGTTCCGGTAATGGTGAGTACAAAGGTGCGGGCGGAAAGATTCATGTCCATCGAGAGGGTGTACTTGGCCCCCTCGAAAGCTGCCTCACGGGGAAGGAGATTCACTTTTTTGAGAACAGTTGATCCGTCGTCTCCGGGCGCTCTGACCGAGTAGAAGAATCCCCCCGGGTTCAACGCGGAGGCCGGGTCATTGTCGAAGCCAAACGGGGCCGAGCCCACGCCCACATTCACCATGGGCATGAAAGTAAATGACGAGCGGCTGCCCACTTCCGCCACATAGCCGAATTTCACAACTGCGGTTATGGTGACCTCGCCGGCCAGTTTTTCATCCAGCAGCCGCTCTATGCCGTAGGTGCGCAGCAACAAACCCGGCTTGGAATCCGAATGCGTGCGCACGATGGCAAATTCCGGCTTGCCAGAAGAAATGAGTTTCCAACCGTCGATCCCGGCCACCGTCGCCTCCTCCTCAAACGGCGGAATCGTGAAAGCCATGACCAAGGGATAGCCGGAGGCAACTTCCTCGGCCCGCACCAGGTTCCCAGTGGCCCAGACAGCGACAGTCAACAGAAGTGGAATGGCCGATTTCATGCGGCAATGGCAAGTCCGCTCCCGCAGGAGCTGCGGATGACCAATTTGGAATCAAAACTTTGCATCACAGCCGGTTTGCCTGGAGTGGTGCGGAGCTCAATCAGGGTCCGCACACCCGCGGTGCAGATATTTTCCAGATCCTGCTCGGCCGTGGTGAGCCCGATCGCGGGAAATGTGCCGATTCGGTCGTTGTCGTACCCGGTCACTGCCAAATCTCCGGGCACGCTCATGCCCATCTCGCGTGCAGCCATG
>JBGSPC010000226.1:0-59835 GCA_041738805.1 Terrimicrobiaceae bacterium
TTCCATCGCAAGATGAAGCTCATTCAACGCCGGGCTTACGGCTTTAGAAACTTTAACAATTACCGCTTGCGCGTCATCGCTCAGTGCGGCTAACCAACAACATATACAATGCCCTCATCCCCATTGTTTGGTGGAGAGCCAACTTGCTCGTGCAGGCGGAGCGTGAATTCGGAGTATGAGTGTTTGACCGCGTAGAGGACGCTTCCGTCGGCAGGTGCGCTCACAAAATATGGCTGCCCGCCGAGGACGCAGGTGTCCCGGATCAATCTCCATAAGTTATTGGTTTTCCCGAGGATAAAAAATCCGGAGTCTACGGGGCTCGAACCCGCAACCTCCGCCGTGACAGGGCGGCGCTCTAACCAATTGAGCTAAGACTCCATTTGCTTCAGGATTTTTGAAGCGGAGGTAGAAACTAGCTGATGATATCGGGGTTTGACAACTGGAATTCGCGTGGAAATGCAGTCTTTCCCTTCAGGGCGCGTTTTTATTCCTTGCGCAGAAACAGGAGATATCGCTCACCGCTGGGGCGTTTTTTGGTTTCGAGGGCAGGCTCAGGGAGGTTGATCTGATCACTGATGTTATGCTCGGAGAGGCGGCGCTCCGGAATGATGAGGGCGTCAATATGTCCCCCCTCCCAGAACCGGATGGCGCGGTTGGGGTGGATCATCTCTTTGACGCCGGCATACATCAGGAGGCCTTCATCACGTCCTTCGACCACAGCCAGACGCCCCTGCCCGATTGCGGCTGTGCGGGCTGCGGCCTCTCGTCCAAACGTCACGAGAGCGGCATTGTCATCGCGATATCCGAGCCAAACAATGCCTAGAAAATAGCCGCCAGAAAACAGAGCCCCGGCGACCATGGCCACGCCGCACCACCCCAGAACCCGGCTCCCGCAGCGACAGGCGGAGACCATGCCGACAAGGAGGAGGCACAGGGGGGGAATGACAGGAAATATCCGGTCCACACGTTTGGAAGGGACAAAAGTCATCAAAAGAAGGCCCCCCAGAGCCCAACAAGCCAGCCAGAGAATTTCGGGTTTTTCGCGAAAGATGCGGCGGACGTTTTTTGAGAGGATCGGCAGGGCGAGGGAGAGGAGGCTCCATGGCAGGAATTTGTGGAGCAGGTGAGGAAAATAGAACCAGAACGGCTGCCGGGTTTCATGACTCTTGAGGCTTTGATCAAACCGGCTGAAAAATTCGCGAACCACAATTTCTTCATAGAAATTTTCGTCGGTCATCAGACCCGCAATTCCCCATGCCAGAAAAAAACCAAGCGGGACAATCCATGTCCACCATCCGCTCCAGACCAGATGCTTGCGGCCCTTTGGCCCCAGCCAGGCAAAAGCCATCATGCCAGGAAGAAGAAACGCGTAAAGGATCGGGCCCTTGGTGAAGAGGGCCAGAGACATCATCGCAAAAAAGAGCCATTTCTCCGGAGTGGTCCATGCCACGCCCTCCCGGATCTTTTTGAGGATCAGCCACCCGCACACAGTGATAAAAAGCGTCAACATCATGTCCGTCCGCACCAGGGTGGCAATGCGGGGTGTGAGGAGATTCAATCCAAAGGCACAAGCCGCAAGTGTCCCCCCGCTGCCGGGGAAAATTTTCTCACCCTCCCGGATCAGCAGACCGAGCAGAATCAGCGTGCAAACAAAGCCCGGCAGCCGCCACGCCAGATCCCACGAACCGCTGACCCAATAAACCGGCAGCGAAATCCAGCCGGCCATGGGGGGCTTTGTCGCGGTGCGGCCACGCGGCGTGTGTTGAAACCACGGGCTGCCGCCCTGCTCGATTTCATAGGCCACAAACGCCTGCTTGGCTTGATCATAGTTATCGAGGTGCCATGGCAGGTTGCCAATGCCGCACAGAAGAATGATCAGGCTGATAAAAACCCAGCGGGCAGAGGAAGAGCCGGGCAGGGTTTGAAAGAAAGTGGGCATGGAAAAGCGGAAACTTTACCGTGCAGCTCCTCCACAGCAAAGGCAACTTTTTGAAGTTGAGACTTGCGGGGTCAACCCCGCAAGCTCAGAAAAAATGATCCTGTGTCCGATTTGAAACTCCCTGAAGCCATATTGTCCGTGAAAGGCCTGCGCGTGGAGCGGGGCGACACCGTGATCTTGGAGGATGTGGACTGGCGCGTCGAGCGCGGGCAACACTGGGTGGTCTTAGGAGCCAATGGCTCCGGCAAAACTTCGCTGCTGAGTGCGCTGACGGGATACCTGTTTCCCAGCGGCGGGGACATTTCGCTCTTGGGCGAAGTTTACGGCGAAACGGATTGGCGGGAATTGCGGAAGCGCATTGGCATTGTGAGTTCCTCGGTGCGCCAGCTCATGGCGGAATCCGAGCCCGCCCTCATCACCGTGGCGAGCGGAAAATATGCGATGATTGATTTTTGGGGGCGGGTGACACCGGACGAAAAAACCGCCGCCCTCAAGCTGCTCCATCAGGTCGAATGTGCCTATCTCAAAGACCGCCCGTGGGATGTGCTTTCGCAGGGTGAACGTCAGCGTGTGCTCATCGCACGGGCTCTGATGGCAAAACCCCGTCTTCTGATCCTCGATGAACCTTGCGCCGGACTCGATCCAGCCGCACGCGAATCCTTTCTGAATTTCGTACAGCGGTTGGGAATGCAAAAAAACTCCCCCACCCTGATTCTGGTCACCCATCACGTGGAAGAAATTCGCCCCCTGTTCACGCATGTCCTCCTGCTTAAGGATGGACGCGTGTTGGTCAGCGGGGACAAAAACAGGGTCCTGACTTCACGAAATCTTTCAAAAACATTTGGAGTGTCCGCGAAGCTGACAAAAAGCGGGGATTATTTCGCGCTCAAGTTGGGTTGAGCCGTTGACTATCCCCGCCAGTCCACGTTGGAGCCGCGGGTGTCGATGTGGGTGAAACCGCCGTAACGGCCAACACCCCCGCGGAAAATTCCCACCGTCCGCATTTCTTTGGCCATGGCGGTCACTTTGCCCGGCGAGCAGGGGAAGGTGATATCAATGGCAACATTTTTCATGTGGTAGGAGTTGCTCTTGGCCCCCCGGCATTTGGCATTATAAGCTGGTGAGCGATAGACGGAAACCAACTCGGCAGGTTTGAGTTCCAGCCTTCGGGACAAACCGTCGACGACTTTGAGGGTTTCCCGGATGTTTTTCCAAAGGGCCTTGGGAGGGAGTGTGTTCTTCACCGTGCCGCGAGTGCGCGCATGGGCTCCGAGAACTTCAAGGACTTTGACGTTCCTCAGGCTGAGAGATTTCAGGTAGTTGGCGTAGGAAGGAAGCAACGAACCCAGCTGGCTTTTCCATTCCGGTGGAATTTCCAGGTCGCTCAAAGTGCCTGATGGTGCCGGTCCGAGGGCTTCAAAAAAATTAAAAAACGCGGGAGCTTGGGAACTGGTGGCAAGCAGGCTGGCCCCGGTCATGGCCAGCATTCCAAACATCCGTCTTCGGGTCAGAATGACGGGTGAGTCGTGGATTTCGGAATTTTCAAAGGTTTCTTCAGGCATTCTTGCAGTCTGTGTTGTGAATGGCAAATCTGATGGCGGCCGGAACGGTCGCAGCGTGAACCAGAAGAGGTTGAGCAATTATCGCACCAAGTCAAACGGTTTTATTGCGCTACGAGGGAGGGGGGCACCGCGCGAATCCAGTGAACCCCGTGTGAACAAACCGTTCCGGCGGCATGAAGGCGTCAAGAACCGTCCGCCGGATCAAAGAGAGGCATGAGGCAACAGAGAGACCTTCGCGGTTGAAAGCTTTTGTGCGGTGTTGCGACGGCGGCGGATGCGGTGCCTTTCAAAGAGCAAGAGATCAAGGGGGCCCCAGAGCGTCACCCAACCAATGATCACCAGGCTCTCACCCAGAAGTTCATAAAATCGACCGGTCCCCAGGGTTTGAAGGAACTCGGCCAGGAGCACCAAACCAGCCACCACCGCCAAGGCCCGCAGGAGACTGGCCAGCCCCTTTCTCAGGATTTCCCGAAACTCGCGGCTGGCGCATTGAGCCTCGGAACGAAAAAACGTGTGAATCACGGATTCCACTTCAGCTGCCCGGGGAAGATCATTGGCAGGCACCCGGATTTCGAGGTGGTATTCCGACTTGCCGGGATTTTCTCTGGCCTCCTCAAGGATCCACTTGGCGGCATCGGGATGGATATGTGGCTGAATAACCGGCGATCCCCCTGCATCGATCAACCCACCCACCGAGGAAAGGGAGAGGGGGATTTTTACGGAGGCGGTGTTTGTTGCCATGGGGAGAACTCAGACGCCGGGCCGCCAGCCTTTGCAAGCAGATTGTGCTGGTCTGTTCCCTGATTCTTTACAATTCTCTCCGAGTCTTTGTTATGAAGCAAAAATCTTTTTTAAATCTTCTCAGCGGGCTGATGATTCTTGGTGTTTTTGCTGGCTGTTCCCCGGATGAAGAAAAAGCTGCGATTGTCCCGCCGGTGCAAACCATCGTGCTCGAGAAGCCCGGTGAAGCGCCGTTTCGCCGGTTTCCAGGTGAGGTCGCCGCTGCGGATTCTTCCGAGATGTCCTTTGATGTCACAGGGAGACTCATCGAATTTCCTGCGACGCAGGGAGTGGAGTATAAAGCCGGGGCGTTGCTCGGTCGCCTGGACGAAACAACGTTTGTGGCGAGGGTGGACGCAGCGACGGCTGACTTCACCAATGCACGGAATGAGTTGGAACGTCAGACACAACTCCACACAAGGGGCGTGATTTCCCGCAGTGAATTGGATCGTTTCCAACGGGCTTTCGGTGTGACGGAAGCGGCGCTTCGCGAGGCACAACGGGCGTTGGATGACACGCGAATGGTTGCTCCTTTTGACGGACGGGTTGCGCGCACTCTGGTCAACAATTTTCAGAACGTCCAAGCCAGGCAGCCGGTGCTGGTTTTTCAAAATAATGCCACCTTGGAAGTGGACATCCAATTGCCGGAATCCGACATGTCGCTGGGATCGCAGGGTGTCTCTGCGGCCAATATCCGCGAGCGTTTGGAGGCCAAGGTTGAGTTTCCCGCCATTCCGGGGCGCACTTTTGACCTGGAACTGAAGTCCTTTGGAACCGAGGCCTCCCGGTCAGCCCGCACCTTTTTGGTGACCTTCAATCTCTACCCGCCCGAGGGACAGAATATCCTTCCCGGCATGACATGCACGGTTCTGCTGCGTCTCAAACGCCTGCCAACGGCGGAGACCCTGGCTGGTTTTCAAGTCCCTGTGCGTGCGGTGGCCACAGCCGACGGCAAGAGCTCCCTCTGGAAACTGGATTCGGAAACGCTCAAAGTTTCCCAAGTCCCCGTTGAAATGCTCGAGTTAAGTGGGGAGTCGGTCCACGTGCGAAGCCCGGCGCTGGCGCCTGGTGACGAGATTGTGGTTTCCGGAGTTCGCTTTCTGTCCGAGGGAATGACCGTCCAACGGATGCAAGCCCGTTGATTAGCCGTCCATGAACATCGCCGAGGCGTCGATACGCAACAAAACGGTCACTCTGGTGTTTGCGGCCCTGATGGTCGTGCTGGGGATTTGGTCCTACAAAAATCTGCCACGACTCGAAGACCCTGAGTTCACGATCAAGGATGCGCTGATTATCACTCCCTATCCGGGGGCTTCCGCCGAGGAGGTGGAGAAAGAAGTTACCGATGTGATTGAGCTTGCGGCCCAGCAACTCGGTCAGCTCGACAAGGTGGTTTCCCGATCAGAACGGGGACGCAGCACGGTGACTGTCACCATCCGTGACCAATATGACAGCGAGTCCCTGCCCCAAGTCTGGGATGAACTCCGCCGCAAGGTCAGTGACGCCCGCCGTCATCTGCCACCCGGAGCAGGCCCCTCATTGGTTCTCGATGATTTTGGTGATGTCTTCGGGATTTTCTTTGCTCTCACCGGCCCGGAATTCAGCGATGCCCAGCTTTACGAAACCGCGAAGCTTCTTCGCCGGGAACTCCTCCTCGTGCCCGACGTCAAAAAAATCGAGATTTTCGGCCATCAGCAGGAAATCATTTTTATCGAGCTGGCACGTGACCGGATCGCACAGTTGGGCATCCACCCGGACGAGATTTTCGGACTTTTGAGAGAACAAAATCTTGTTGTCCAGAGCGGGTCTGCCGAGGTCGGGTCCATGAGCATCACCATTAATCCGACCGGCGAGTGGACCGGGGTGGAGGATTTTGAAAACCTTCTCATTCGCGGGGGTGGCGGTGGTTCGGAGCTGATTTACCTGAAGGACATTGCGACGGTCCGGCGCGACTATATCGATCCTCCCACGACGTCCCTCCGATTTGATGGCAACCGGGCCATTGGCATAGGGATTTCAACCATCGGGGGTGGCAATGTCGTCACCATGGGCCAGGCCGTTCAAGAGCGCATCCGCCAGCTCGGTTCGCGCATTCCCTTGGGGATGACCCTCGAGATCGTTTCCTTCCAAGGCGACACCGTCACCCAGGCCATCAATGAATTTATTGCCAATTTGGGCACATCCGTTGTGATTGTGGTGATTGTTCTGCTCCTGGCGATGGGGGTTCGGAGCGGCCTGATTATCGGGACGATTCTCATGATCACCATGTGTGGCACCATGATTGTGATGGAGCAGACGGGGTTGATTCTGGAGCGGATTTCGCTGGGAGCATTGATCATTGCGCTCGTGATGCTTGTTGATAATGCCATCGTGATCGTTGAGGGCATGCTCATCGCCATGCAGAAGGGGCAGGACAAAATGCAGGCGGCCAAAAACGTGGTGTCGCAGACCGCGATCCCGCTGCTGGGTTCGACAGCCATTGCCGTGCTGGCCTTTGGCGCCATTGGCCTGTCAGATGACAGCACCGGCGAGTATTGCCGCTCGCTGTTTGTGGTCCTTTTAATCTCACTTGGTTTGAGCTGGATCACGGCCGTGACCATCACGCCGCTCTTTGGATACCTTTTCCTCAAATCCGCCCCCGCCGGCGATGACAAGGCATCCAAACCGAAAAAGGATCCCTACGGAGGAATCATTTACCAAATTTACAAACGCATCCTCCTTGCGTGTATGAAAGCGCAAAAGGCCACGATCCTGGTTCTTGTGGGGATGTTGGCGCTGGCGATTTATGGCTTCGGCTTCCTGCAAAACAGCTTCTTCCCGGATTCGACACGTCCACAATTTATGGTGGATGTCTGGCTGCCGGTGGGGACCCGGCTGGATCAGACCGACCGGATCACGGAGGCCATGCAAAACTCCATCAAAGACATTCCCGGAATCAGCCACATCACCACGTCCATTGGCCAGGGGGCTCTCCGCTTTTTGCTCACCTACTCGCCGGAGCGTGCTGACACATCGTATGCACAATTCCTGATCGACGTGGAGGACCACAGCCTCATCAGCGAAATTCTGCCCCAGGTCCAGCAAAAGCTTTCAAGCGAAAATCCGGATGCTCTCATCATCGCAAAACGATTTCTGCTTGGTCCGGGTGAAGGCGGGCGGATTCAGATCCGGTTTTCAGGTGAGGGTACCGACACCCTTCGCAAACTGGCTGGTGAAGCCATGGATATCCTGCGCACCGACGGAGGAGCCAAAGGCATCCGCATTGACAGCCGCGAGCCGGTGCCGGTTCTGCGCCCCCAATTTTCCGAAGCGCAAGCCCGGTTGACGGGGATTACCCGCACAGATCTTGGAAACACGCTGGAGGCCGCCTTCAGCGGGCGGACGATTGGCGTTTACCGCGAACGCGATGAAATTCTTCCTATTGTCGCACGGGGGCCGCTGGCGGAGCGCTCAGACCCCGACCTGATCCGGGATGTTCAGATTTTCAGCCCTGTCGCCGGCCGCTTCATCCCGGTCCGACAAATCGTCTCCGGTTTCACCACGGAATTGGAGAACCCGCTGCTGATGCGAAGGAACCGGCTTCCCACAATCACCGTCCACGCCGATCAAACCTCCGGCCTCGCCAGCACCCTGTTCGAACGGGTTCGCAGTCAGATTGAAGCGATCCCCCTCCCTCCCGGCTACGTCATGGAATGGGGAGGGGAACATGAAGATTCTTCCCAGGCAAAAGCGGCTCTCGCGGGAACCCTCCCGGCCTTTTTGTTGATGATGGTTCTGATCGTGATCTGCCTTTTCAACAGTCTGCGTGTGACACTGATCATCTGGCTCACGGTGCCGCTTTCCATTATAGGAATTGTGGTCGGGCTGTTGGTCTTCAACCAGCCGTTTGGATTCATGGCACTCCTTGGCGCACTCAGCCTGTCCGGAATGTTGATCAAGAACGGCATTGTTCTTGTCGATGAGATCAACGTGCAACTGGCCTCGGGTGCCGCAGCATGGAATGCGGTGGTGGATGCCTCGGTGAGTCGTGTGCGGCCGGTCTCGATGGCGGTTTTGACCACGGTGTTCGGGCTGATCCCCCTCATGACCGATGTGTTTTTCGGCGCGATGGCTGTTACGATTGTGGTGGGTCTCCTTTTTGCCTCTGCGCTGACCCTGCTGGTTGTACCCGTGCTTTATGTGACATTTTTCCGGATTAAGCCCGTTTAAGCAGGCACGGGAATGGACGGGATTTCGTTGCTGCAGGACTTTGCTGTCATTTTGGTCGTGGCAGGGATTTCCGGCTGGATCTTCCGGCGGCTGGGGCTTTCGGCGGTGGTCGGATATCTGGTGGCCGGGATCATCATCGGCCCCTACACCCCGCCATTCACACTGGTCAGTGATGTGGGCCGCATCGAAACCCTCACCGATCTGGGGCTGGCATTTTTGATGTTTTTTGTGGGGCTTGGTCTGAGCCTCAAACGCATCCGCCGCATGGGGGCCGGCGTGGTGGCCACAACGGTCATCACGGCTTTCCTCGTGTTTCAGGCCAGCCAGTTGTTCGGACATTTCATGAACTGGAATGAAACCGTCTCCTTCATTTTTGCAGCGATGTTGATGACATCCAGCTCGGCGATCATCACGAAGATGCTCGCGGAATCGGGGCTGACGCATGAACGGTTTGCTCAGAATGCGCAGGGAGTGACAGTGCTGGAGGACGTCGTGGCCATTGTGCTTCTCACCCTGCTTGGTTCGAAGTTGCAAATGGCTGATTCGCCCGCGCGGACCGTGGAAGACACCCTTTTTCTCCTCGTTGCCTTTGCGGCGCTATTGCTGGTTTTCGGGTTGATTTTTATACCCAAACTTCTGTCCCGGTTCGGAGGATCGGGCGACGCGGATTTGCACTCCGTTCTGGTCTCGGGGCTGGTCTTTATTGCGGGGGTGGCCTCGATCCGTGCCGGGTTCTCGGTGGCCCTTGGAGCTTTTCTTTTTGGTGTCGTGGTCTCGGAAACCCGATTCAAGGCCCAAATCGAAAAATCCCTTTCCGGGGCTCAGGACATGTTTAGCGCCATCTTTTTTGTGGCCATTGGCATGCTCATCGACATCCGGGCGTTTTGGGACAATGCCGGATTGATCCTGGGCATTGCCGCTTTTGCCATCGTGGCAAGATCGCTGGCAGCCACGATTGGATTCACGATCTCCGGTAACCCCCTGCCGTTGGCTGTGGGCTCGGCCATTGTGGTCACGCCCATAGGGGAATTTGCTTATGTGATAGCCCAATTGGGTGTGGATGCGGGGGCGGTCCCTTCGTCGTTCTACGCCGTTGCGGTGGGAGTTTCCATCGTGACCGCCATAGGCGCCCCCCTTTTTGCCAAAAAAGCATCAGCCGTGGAATCATGGATTCAGCGGCACCAACCTTTGTGGTTGGACACAACGCTTTCCAGATATCGGTCCCGGTTGAGTGCCGGCATGGCGGGCATGACAGAAAATCATGTTTGGCGGCTCACAAAGCGCCGCGCCGGGTGGACAGTTATTCAACTTTTGTTGCTTGGCGGCCTATTCGGATTTGCAAATCCCCTGCTTGATGGCATCCAGGCCTTGGGAGAGCGGGCCGGGGCCCCGGCAGCGAATTTGACGGTGGTTTTCTGGGTTGTTCTCCTGGCCAGTTGCCTTTTGATCCTTGTGGCCATCTGGCAAAATCTCCAAACGCTCAGCTTGATTTACGGGGAGGCCTTTGTGGCGCGGTTGGGAGGTGGAGACCGTAGACGCCTTGTGGCCCAATACGCCCTGCAGATTGTCTCCTTCATTTTGCTCACGGCCGGGGTACTGATCGGTTTTCCTATTGAAGAAATGACCCCCTTCTTTGCAGGCGTGCTGGTGGCAGGTCCTGTGGTGTTTTCCCTGGTCCTTTGGAAACAACTTTCAGGGCTTCACAGCCGATTGGAATCGTCCCTGCTCAATGAAGACCCTGCCGGGAGACAACGCAGCCTCGCAGACGTGGTTTCTGCCTCCCACCAACACAACAGCTGGAATCTTGAACTCACGGAAATCCCTGTTCCCGACTATGCGGCCTGTGCAGGAAAAACAATCCAGGAACTCGAATTGCGCAGGCATTACGGACTCTCAATTTTGGAGATTAACCGGCAGGGCGTTGTGATCGATCTAGTGTGAAACCGACTGATCGTTTGTTTCCGGGAGATCTCCTTCTTGTGGTTGGCACGGAGGATCAAATTTCCAAAGGGAGCGAATTGCTCAGCAAGGAAGGGATGGCCGGGGAGGAAAGCGCCGACTTTTCTGAGTCTGTCCTGGATGAAGTGCAAATTTCTTCCGGCGCTCGGGTTTTCGGCCTGACCATTGCAAAATCCGGCATTGCCTCATCCACCGGAGTTCAGGTGGTCGGAATCGAGAGAGATGGCAAACGCTGGCTCAATCCTCACGGTGACGAGGTTTTTCAGGACGGAGACCGTCTTCTTCTTTTGGGCAGTGCCGCGGAGATCCGGGCATTCAGGAATTGGCTCCCAAGCTGAGATTGCCATGGCACTCCCTCCTATCGAAAAGGCGCAGCGTTTCGCCAAAATCAACCACGTCATTTGACAACCTGTTGCGGCTGTTTTACCATGTGCCCAGCTTCTTCAGCAGATGCGGGAAATCTCCCCATCGATCATCCAAGGATGCGAGAGAAGGTGGGGAACAACAAAGAAAACCGACAATGAGACATATTATTCTGGCAGCATCTTCATTCATGGCTCTGGCCGCGGCTCCCATCCATGCGGCCCCTCTTTCGATTGGGGAGATGATTCAACGTTACAACATTATCACGACCGGAAACGCAACGCTTGCCAAAGAGATCGAGGGACGGACCTGGGTTGGGGGGACGGCTACGATCCCGCAGACGATTCAGTTCGGGTTCAATACGGTGATCCCTGTTTCTGATTATAGTTTGATTGCCGGAAATGGCATCATCAGCAACTCCGTTCAAAACGTCAACCAGGGTTCTGTGCTGACAAGGCTTCCGACAACCGTTCAATTCAACATGAATTCCCAGGGTGTGGTCCGGACGGGGGAGGCGGCCTACAGTGCCTTCCAGGCTGATGTGGGATGGACAACAGCCACGTTGGCAGCCGGCTTTTCAAGTTTGTCCAGTCAGTTGGATGCCATGCTGGTGAATGGCACGGTAAACGCCTCGGATTTTAACAATTTTACGATCACGGGAAATAGCAGCAGCGCGATCTCCGTCGTGGACATCAATGCAACCAGTCTCGCGGCCGCGCGAGGTATCACGCTTGCTCCCAATGGGTCCCAGTTGGTGATCGTCAACGTCCACGGCACATCCGGCACGTTCCAGGCCAATTTTCTTGGAGGGTCACTGGCGGCCGCCCGAAATTTTCTCTGGAACTTTGTTGATGCGACCAGTGTGAACCTGAGCGGTCCCCGTTGGAACGGAACGGTCCTGGCTCCCTTTGCCGATGTGAACGCACAGCGGGGGATTGAAGGGGGGATGTTTTCGAGCGGTTTGACTTTGAGCGATGAAGCCCACTACCGACCTCTGGTGACGGTGATTCCCGAACCAAGCACATTGGGACTTGTCGCAGCGGGTCTGCTTCTCCTTCTCAGAAGGCGGCGGGCTTAATCAGCTTGCCTTGAGGGAGGTTGGGGCAAACCTCAGAAGGGAATATCCTCCACCGGTTCCTCGCCGGTGATTTCCCACTCTTCAAGAAGAGACTCCGGGATTTCACTGAGGAACCGGGAGGGGGATTGAAAAGCATCACCGTAGCCCGCATTCAGGCGCATTTCCGGGTAGGTGAGGTACAGCTCGTCTTTGCAGCGTGTGACGCCCACATAAAACAGCCGCCGCTCTTCTTCCAGGCCGGCCTCGCTCTCCGAGCTCCGCGCGTTGGGAAACATGCCCTCCGTGAGCCAAACAAGGAAGACGACCTTCCACTCCAGACCTTTGGCCTGATGAATCGTCGAGAGAGTCACCTTGCCGTCGCCCATGTCATGGGAGATCACTTCCTGGGTTTCCACACCACCAAGAAGCGACAGCTGGGATAAAAAATCCTCGGTGCTTTCAAATTGTCGGGCAAAAGCGGTGAGCGTGTTGAGATCCTCCTTTCGCGATTCATAGTTGGGAAATTTTTCTTTCATGATGTCATCGTAAACCGCAAAGAGCACGGCCTCGAGAATCTCTGCCGGGGGGCGCAATGGGGTCGATGAGGTGATTTCCTCCAGCGTGAGCGCGAGCTGCTGCCAGGCCTTTTGGGATTTGGCCGGCACTTTGAGATCATGCAAATGCTGGAAGCCGCCATCACCAACAAGCGCCGCAGATGCGCGCGACCATAGGGATTCCGCGGACTTGACGCCTATCCCGGGAAGGAGTTGCACCATGCGCTTGAAGGCGATTTCATCCCGGGGATTGACGGCCAGCTTGAGGAAGGAGGCCGTGTCTTTGACGTGGGCCTGTTCAAAAAACCGCAGACCGCTGGTCACTTGATGGGGAATCCCCCGGCGGGTGAGTTCGAGTTGGGTTTCCATGGAATGATAATGCGCCCGATAAAGAATCGCGATATCATCCAGAGCCGTGCCGTCCTCGTGCAGTTCGAGAATGCGTTGAGCCAGAAAAGCGGCCTGGTCATTGTTGGTTGCAAGGGGCACCAAGGCAGGTTTTACCGAATGGGGGGCGCGGGTTGCCGCGAGGTTCTTCGGGAACTGACGCTCATTGGCCCGAATCGCGGCGTTGGCGACTTCAAGCACCTGCGGAACACTCCGGTAATTTGTCTCAATCTTGAAAACCTGGGCCGCAGGGTGAAGCTTCGGGAACCTCAAGATATTTTCAAAGTCCGCCCCTCTCCACGAATAAATGCTCTGCGCATCATCGCCGACCACCATCACGTTGCCATGACGCCGTGAAAGCACATCCACCAACTCCGCCTGGATACGGTTCGTGTCCTGATATTCATCCACGAGGATGTGCTCGAAGCGCTTCTGGTATTCTTCGGCAACATCCGGGCAGGTGGAAAAAAGCTCCAGCACCTTCGTCAGCAGGTCATCAAAATCCATGGAGTTCGCGTCTTTTTTGCGAAGCTCGTAAGCCAGTTGCGCCTCTTCGATCTGCTCGGCCAGCGGGATAAAATACGTGTAGCGCTCGGACAGGAGCGAGCGGATCGGGCGGCCTGTGTTCACAGATAGTCCGAATAAATCCGAAAGCACCGAGCCTTTGGGAAACCGCCGGTCCGTGGAGTCAAAGCCCAGCCTGGCCACCACCCCCTCAATCATATCTTCCGAATCCTCGCGGTCCATGATGGAGAAGCCCTGACGGAATCCGATCCGGTCAGCGTGTTTCCTCAGGATCCGGTTTCCAATCGAGTGGAACGTTCCTCCCCAGATCCCCTCCGCAGCGCCAGGCACAAGCGATGTGACACGGTCGAGCATTTCGCGGGAGGCTTTGTTCGTAAACGTCAGAAGCAGGATCGAGCTTGAGCGGACTCCTTTGGAAAGCAGGTACGCCACGCGGAAGGTTAGCGTCCGCGTTTTGCCACTGCCGGCCCCGGCAATCACGAGCGCTGGCCCGCCGGGCGATGTGACCGCAGCAAGCTGCTGTTCATTCAACTCCGCAGCGAAATCAATGGATGAAGCAGGGGCCGTGGCGGCGCCCTTTAGTGTGTAAGTCCGGCTCAAGATGCTCCTTCATCGCCCGAGAGAGCGCCGGCATCAAGTCACGAGATCATCAAATTCGAGCTAAATGCGGGCCACCGGCCATTTGCTGCCGGGCCCAAGCCAGCGGCCCAGCAGCCTGTCGGAATTTTTGCAGACTCCCCCCGCTTTCCACGGCCCGTCAGGGAGCCTTCCAGGAAAATGCCGGTTTCAGGTGATGGTAGGGATGACCGTTTAATGGCGTGACGGGGATTTTTTGAAACCAGTGCCATGAAACAAATTCGAGAAAGACTTTCCAGTCCTCCGGCGCGTGTTGGTGTTCGCCCTCGCGCAGGTGAAAACCAAGATTTTCCGGTGCCCCGAGGAATCGATAGACTTCCCGCGCTGCCCACACACTTTGGATCATTCCCTCAGGATTCGACCATCGGTCATCGAGAGCATAGGTGAGCAGGAGAGGCCGTGGCGCTATTGCGGCCAGGAGGCAATGTTGATCATAGGGGATGTCCTGTTCCCGGCCAAGGAAAGGACGAAGTCCCGAGCCGAACCATGAAGGAAACGCGTTCAAGATCTCCAGGGTTTCCCCCCCCTCGCCCACATAACGAAAGGCCGCACTGCCTCCTGCTCCCGAAGCGTTGTCATTGATCAGCGCGATGCGGGCATCGGTGGCCCCTGCGACAAGCGCGGTTTTGCTGCCCCGGGAATGACCCGTGAAAGCCAGGCGATCGGGGTCAATGAAGGGGAGCTCCATCAGCAGGTCCACACACCGGTGGTAACCCCAAGCCCACGCCGAAACGGCTCCAAAACCTTCACCGGGATAGGCATCATACAAACCGCCCTGGCGCTGATGGGTATTCGTGTATCCCAAATCCTCCGCAAACTCTGTGCGGTTAAAAACCACCAATGCACACCCGGTCTCAAGCACCTGAGCAATCACCCCATCCGTCACATAGCGCCAGCAGCCATCCCCGGTGATGATTGCCGGCAAGGGGTTTTTTGACGCAGGGCAAATGACCTGAACGCAGAAGGAAAAGGGCGTTTGTCCTCCTAAACAGTGGATACGATAGGAAAGGATCTTCGGCTGGCCCGGCAGGTTGCGGGCAACTCCCTGACAAAGCGTTTCGAATCGGATGCCATCCGGTTCCGGTGGCAACCCCCCATACCCCATGTCAACGATCAGGCGACGCCAGAACTGAGCTTGGGCGATCCAATCCGTTGGGGATGAAAGGCGTTGACCCGACGCATTGAGGAATGGGTCAGGCAACTCGCCTTGATTCCGCGAGGGGGGCAAGGGGTGACTCATAAACAAGAAGGCCAACGGCTTCGATGATCAAATTGGGCGCATTCCTGAAGATTGTAAAGATGAGAGAATTTTTTTAGATTTTCGCTTGCGCTCGAATCGGGGCGGGCTAATCTCCACTTCCCTTTCCACACCGGAAAGGCACCAACAAACAGTTCTTTATTGATTTATGTCCACACCAACCGGCCAACGCATCCGCATCCGCCTCAAAGCGTTTGATTATCGCATTCTCGACGCCTCTGCCGCAGAGATTGTTGAAACCGCAAAACGCACAGGTTCCAAAGTCACCGGGCCGATCCCCCTTCCCACCCGCATCGAGAAATTCACGGTGAACCGCTCTCCCCACGTGGACAAAAAATCGATGGACCAATACGAGATCCGCACGCACAAGCGCATGCTCGACATCGTTGAACCCACCGCCAAAACCGTGGACGAACTCCGCAAGTTGAACCTCCCCGCCGGCGTAGACATCACTATCAAAATCTGACCACCATGAGCATCGGACTTCTCGGAAAAAAAATTGGCATGACCCGCGTCTATGACGACAAAGGCCGCGCTATCACTGCCACTGTTATCGACACCCGCGGCAATCGGGTTCTTCAAACCAAGACCAAGGAGAAAGACGGTTACTCCGCCATTCAGGTCGGGTATGATGACCAGAAGCCCCAGCGTGTGACCAAGCCGCTCACCGGCCACTTCACCAAAGCCGGCTCCGCTCCCAAAAAGTTTGTTCGCGAATTCCGCCTTGCCGAAGGAGAAGCCGCTCCTGACTTTCAGGAAGTGCCCCTCTCGACCTTCGAGACCGGCCAATACGTGGACGTCATTGGTCAATCCAAAGGCAAAGGCTTTCAGGGTGTTGTCAAAAAACACAACTTCGCCGGTCAGCCTGCGACGCATGGTTCGATGATGCACCGCCGGAACGGTGCCATCGGTAACCGCTCCACACCGGGCCGTGTCTGGAAAAACATGGGCATGCCGGGTCACATGGGCGACGAACGCGTCACCGTGCAAAACCTGCAAGTTGTCCAGGTGCGCGAAGAGGATGGCGTCATTCTTGTTGATGGACCCGTCGCAGGAGCCAAAGGCTCCTACGTTGTGATTCGTCCCTCGATCAAGAAAAAGGGCGTCGCCAAAACAGCCTGACTTCTCGGGCCATGTGCCCGGCATGCCGTTAAAAATGTAATCACGAATTGTGTGGTGGATCGTGACCTTCGGGCACGATGCGAAAAGTGATTACGGCAAAGCCGTCATTTCGGAACAAAGGAAGTGATTGCTCACACAGAAGTTGGGACAAGAAGCGAAATCGCTACGCTATTCCATAGTCTTCTCGAAAATTTTCTCTGATCGAAAAGCAAGCAAGGCGGCTTCGCCGCTGTGGTTTTGGCATCGCGCTCGGAGATCACGATCCAGCTTTGCTGCATTCGATCGCTTTTTGCCTGAGGGCATGACTGCTTGCGGGGCCGTAAAATCTTATCATTTTCGAAATTTTCGCGGGACTTTTTGTTCAGCGCCCACTTGCAATTTACGTATTTTTTTTGCTGGACTTTTTGGTTCGAAAAAAGATTCTGCACCAAGTTGTGCCTGCGGCAGCTGCTGTACTTCAAACCGGCCGTCCCTCGCAAGGCGGAAGGTTTGAAAATCATTCAATCAAACCGGGAAAATGTCATGAAAATCCTTCGCCTTGCTGTCTTTGCTCTTTGCACCGTGTGTGGGCTCGCTCACCCGCTTCAAGCTCAACAATACTATTGGACGGGGAACGGCTCTGATGATTTGTTTTCCAACCCTGACAACTGGTTTGATGGGCTGGCTCCCAACCAGGGTGGCTTGCAAGAGCTCACTTTTAACGGAGGAGGCGGGGTGGCAATCAATGACATCCCCGCAGTGGACGGCACCTATGCGGCGATTCGTTTCAGCGATGTGGACTTCACGGTAAACGGCGATCTTCTGGCACCTCTCACCAATATCGGTTTTAACACCGGAGCGGCGGGTTCTGTGACATTCAATGCTCCCATCCAGACAGCTCAGTTTATCTTCCTCGAATTCGGATTTGCATCTGGAACCCAACAAACGATGGAGTTCACAGAAAACATAGCACTGGATACGGCTCTCTTTTCTTATGGAGATGCCACACTCGCATCCACCATCCGGCTCGGGGGAGGCAATGGCTCGATTTCTTCTGCGGCCGCTGCCGGCCTTCGCCTCCGAAGCCTCACATTGGAATTGGACAATTCCGTAGCTGCCAACGCAGATCGGATTTCGGATTCCATCAACATTGAGGGCGATCTGGGGCTTCGCATTCAGTTGATAGGAAACGCCAGTGCCGCTGCTCCTCTCACGGAAAGTATCACCACTGTCGGTGCGGAGGGGTCTCTTGTCCTTGATGTCAAAAACAATGGCTCGATGTTCGGAACCGCTTTGGAAGTCCAGAACCTCAATCTGGAAACTAGCGGGCTGGTCTTGAGCCGCTCCTCTGGTGAAGCGGGCGAGGTCCTCGGAAGCGTGGATGTCGGGCCCAAGGTGTTTATTGGTGGGCAGGCGGATTCAAACTTCCTCGGGGCGCAGCAGTTTTATCTGAGCGGAAACCTCGCCATTACCGATGTGCCCCGAGGAAACGTAGAGTATGCCGCCTATGACGCCACGCGGGGAGTTATCTCCGCCACGAACAACACGAACGACCTCATCAATGGAAACGGTTCCTCCAATGTTCTTCAAACACTGGACATCGCTGATTTTAACGACACGGGAATAAGCATCAATTCTCTGGCGTTTAATGCCGAAAATTTCTCCGGCACCGGCAAGCTTGGACTCACCCATCTCCTTGCCACACGAAGTGCCACGATTGAAGTGGGTCTGGATTTTGCAGGGTCTCCCGACGCCTCGATCACCTCGGAGTTCTGGAATGCTTTCGATTTCCCGGTTCTCAGCCTGCAAGGCACAATCTCTGGCAACGGCACCCTCACGTTTCGCGGGTATGGAGAGGTCGATGTGCTGGCAGCAGCAGATTTCTCGGGAGCCGTCAGCATCCAAGGGGGATATGTGAACTTGGGCGATGTGGACGGAAGCTTCAACCAGGCGTCGAGCATTCAGATCGGCTCGAATTTTTCCACTTTCTCATCACTTCAGCTGTTTGCAGGAAATAACAACCGCCTCGGTGACACCGCTGCGATCACGATGGCGGGGGGGTCAGAACTGACATTGTTCTCCGACTTCGGAGGCGTCGACGCGGTGAGCGAAACCGTCGGGCCGGTCACAGTCGAATCCGGTTACGCCCGGATCAGCGTTATTGGTTCTGACTCACATAATCCTCTCACGCCTGCCGTTCTGACGCTTTCTTCCTTTGCCTTCGATGCGACCACCTCCCAAGCCACAACCACGTTCGATGTGCAGGGCGAGAACAATATGATTGTTATTGAGGGCTCCACAATCGTCTTAGAGAATGGCAACCGTCTTGATTTCCAACTGAGTGGCGGAACATCCATCGACACTCCAGGTGTGTTTATTGCCGAAGGGGGTGATGAATTTTCCGGTTATGTCGACATCGTTGCCTATGGCGAATCGACACTTAATGGAAATTTTGATCTGGGCAGCGGTCAGCTCCGGCTCAGCGCTCTTGATCATGGCGACCTGACTCTCGTTGGAAACATCACATTGGGAGCCGATGTAGATACCGTTCTAACTCTTGATCTTCCCAACGCCATGCAGCCATTAATGTCGATTGAGGGCGACCTGACCCTGGATGGTGTCCTCCTCGTGAGCCAATCCAATTTTTTCTTCGAAGAAGGCCCATGGCTGCTATTTGAGGTGACAGGAGCCATCACCGACAATGGCTGGATCGTTTTGGGAAATGACGGCAACGAATACGATTACGGTGTTCTCGGCAATCAGGTTTTCATCACTGGCATTCCCGAACCCACGGTTGGCCTTCTCGTCGTGCTGGGAACTTCGCTTGCTTTCCTGCGCCGTCGACGGATGGCTGCCTGATTGGGCAGATTTTTTTTGGAAATAACTCCGCAACTTTGAGCGTTCTCATGCGCGGCAATTCTCCAACGTGTCGTGTCTTTTTGGCACCAATTTAGTCGTCCCCGCATCTCTTCGCCGAGGGGGCTCGTTTATTTTTCGTGAATAAAGATATTTTTTCGGGCGAACGAGTTGACAACCTCTTGTGATGCCGAGTATGACTTTCGGCTTTCTTTCCGCCATTAAAACGCTGCCATTTCTCATACTCCTAGCCCGCACCACTGCGGAACAAGCTGCCAAAGCGCAAGACCTGCGTCCGGCAGCCGGTTCTTCTGGGTTGCTTGTCGCTTGATTGTTCCCTGACCATGGCAAACCTTTTTCCAAAATGGACCAACGACCTTCCGTGGAAGGTGGCCGTGATTGGCGGGACGATCGTCGTTCTTCTGGCGGCAGGGATCACTTACTATTTTACCCCGAAATACACACGCGTCGGGTACCAGCCGACACAACCGGTGCCGTTTTCTCACGTGATCCACGTGCAGGAATTGGGAATGGATTGCCGGTATTGTCACAGCTTTGTTGAGGTGGCCTCCCACTCAAACGTGCCAAGCACACAAACCTGCATGAGCTGCCACACGCAGATCAAAGCCCAGAGCCCCAAGCTGGAGGCCGTGCGTGCCGCTTGGAATAACGGAGCAGCCGATGGCCCGCCCGTGAACTGGGTCCGGATTCACCGGGTTCCCGATTACACCTATTTCAACCATGCCGTTCACGTGAACCGCGGGGTGAGCTGTTTTTCATGTCATGGTGCCATCAACGAGATGCAGGTGGTGTACCAGCATGAACCCCAAAGTATGTCCTGGTGTCTGGATTGTCACAGGGCTCCGGAAAACTTCCTGCGTCCTCCTGAAGAAATTTATAACATGAACTGGAAAGCAGCCAACGTGGATGAGCAGAAAAAGATTGGTCAACAGTTCAAAGAGGAGTGGGATGTGAACCCTCCCGTGACCTGCGGAGGATGCCACCGATGAAACGCGATTTGAACCACCCGCCCCTGCCAGAAAAATCCACACTCTGGCGGAGCATGTCCGAGCTCGAGAAGACGCCTGGATTTGAAGATCTCCTTCTTCGCGAATTCCCGCGCGGCGCGGATGTTTATCAAGACAGCGGCTTGAACAAACGGGATTTCATGAAGCTCATGGGGGCTTCAATGGCGCTGGCAGGTGTGGGCGGTATGACGGGTTGCCGCCGCCCCGAAGCTTATCTTGTGCCTTTCACAAAAGGCTCGGAGTGGACGATTCCCGGCAAATTTTTGTATTATTCGTCAGCCCTGCCAATCCGGGAAGGTGCGATTCCCCTGGTGGTCAGCACCGTGGACGGGCGTCCCACCAAAATTGAAGGCAACCCGCTTCATCCTTCAAGCAATGGCGCGACTGATGCCTTTGCTCAGGCCTCGATTCTGGATCTTTACGATCCCCACCGTTCCAAACAGATCACCAAGAGCGGGGCTCCAGCCACATTTGAAGATTTTTCGGCCTATCTCGCGGAGCTAGTGGCCGGCAAACCCGGGAACCTCGCATTTTTGGTAGAGCGAAAAAATTCTCCAACCCGGGATCTATTGCGTCAAACCCTTGAGACGTCTTATCCCGGGATGATCTGGAGCGAATACGAACCCCTTGGCAACGAGGAGGAGCGCGCCGCTTTGAACGCGTCTTTCGGGGAGGGTGTTCGCCTGGTACCGAAATTTGAGCGGGCTGACGTGATTCTCGCGCTCGACAGCGATTTTCTCTCCCCTTCCGACCGCGGGGTTGGTTATGCCTCGGGTTTTTATCCTCGCCGCAACCCGGATCAGAAAGGTGCGCCAATGAACCGTCTGTACGTCGTGGAGAACCACTTCACGACCACGGGTGGAATGTCCGATCACCGTCTTCGCTGCAAGGCGTCCGAGATTGGTGAGGCCGTCCGGCGGATTGCCGAACGCGTTTCAAATGCCGTGCCCGGAGGTTCGCTCGCCGCCTTGGCCGGTGCCTCGCCCAAATCCCAAGCCGCCTTTGACAACCAGTGGCTGGACGTTTGTGCCGATGACCTGATCGCTCACGCCGGACGGTGTATTGTCACTGTGGGCAGCCAACAACCGGCCTGGGTGCAGAGTTTGGTTTTTGGCATTAACGAGGCTTTGGGGAATCTCGGTTCCACAATTCTCGCAGCAAACACCGGCGAGCGGCCCGCAGCCTCCATTTCAGAACTGGCATCGGCGATCAATGACGGCAAAGTCGGCACGCTATTTATCTTCGGCGGCAATCCCGTTTATAACGCCCCGGCAGACCTCGGCTTTGCAGACCTCCTCGCCAAAGTGCCGGATGTCATTCGTCTCGGAATCTTTGAAGACGAGACCTCCAAATTGAGCAAGTGGCAGGTTCCTGCAGCTCACTATTTGGAAAGTTGGGGAGATGTGCGCACTTTTGACGGGACGTATTCCTCCGTTCAGCCAATGATCCTTCCGCTCTGGAATGGCATTTCAGAACTGGAAATCCTGGCTTTATTGGCCGGCCGCCCAAAACCTGACGGTCCAGAGCTTGTCCGCGAAACATTTGCTCAGCTGACGGGCGCTTCCTTCCTGCCCAAAGCCACAGAACCGGCAGCACCATCGGCAATCCCCATCACCTCCGCCCTGCCGGTTTTCAGCAGCGAGGCGGCTTCACAAAGTTGGAACGATTTTCTTCGCACCGGGTTCCTTCCCGAAAGCGCTTTCCCGCTGGCAAAACCGTCTT
Organism: Terrimicrobiaceae bacterium; assembly: GCA_041738805.1. Lineage (GTDB taxonomy): Bacteria > Verrucomicrobiota > Verrucomicrobiia > Chthoniobacterales > Terrimicrobiaceae > JAJTZA01. The sequence goes on from JBGSPC010000226.1 coordinate 21,937, forward strand.
TTGATGCCTCGGGTGTCGCCTCTCTCATCCAGGCGTCTGTTCCTTCGACATCCGGATTGGAACTCGTTTTCCTTCAAAGCAGCAGTGTTGATGATGGTCGCTACGCCAACAATTCCTGGCTTCTGGAGACCCCTGACTTTGAAACCAAGGTCACCTGGGATAATGTCGCTCTGCTGAGCCCCGCCACCGCAGAAAAACTCGGGGTTAGTCCCAACAATTTCAGCTGGATCTACAAAGTTGCCGAAAAGATGGGCAATGACATCGACTTTGACATCGTCGCCGATGTGTTGGAACTCAGTGTCGGCGGCAAGAGCATCCGTGCTGCCGTTTTGGTTGCGCCAGGTCATGCAGACGACTCGATTTCCATCGCGTTGGGATACGGACGCACCGGCGTCTCGGCCCTCATGGAAAACGTGGGTTTCAACGCCTATCCGCTGCGTGATTCTTCAAGCCTTCGCTTCCGCACGGGAGTTGACGCCAAGGTCACAGCAGAAAAATACCCGTTGGCCCGCACCCAGGAGGCGAAGAGCATGTATGGCCGGGATCTTGTCCGTGAAGGAACCCTGGCCCGCTACGAAAAAGAGCCCAAGTTTCCTCAAACCATGGGCATGGACGGTCACATCCCGCCCAACCTTTCGCTTTACAGCAATCCAACCCTCACCTCGCCGGAACAATGGGGAATGACAGTGGACCTGAACACCTGCATTGGCTGCAATGCCTGTGTGGTGGCCTGCCAGGCTGAAAACAACGTTCCCGTCGTCGGCAAAGACCAGGTTCGCAAAAACCGCGACATGGCATGGATCCGGATCGATCGCTATTTTGCAGGCGACCCGGCCAACCCGGAAATGCTGGCCCAGGCAATCATGTGTCAGCACTGTGAAAACGCTCCGTGCGAGACCGTTTGCCCAGTGAACGCCACCGTCCACAGCGAAGATGGCCTCAACCTCATGGCCTACAACCGCTGCATCGGCACCCGTTATTGCGCGAACAACTGCCCATGGAAAGTCCGCCGGTTTAATTATTTCGATTATAATCAGCGTCCCATTGAAAAACTTTATTGGGGACCTCTCGCGAAAAAAGGCATGGCCGACAGCCTCAAGCTTTCGAAAAACCCGAACGTCACCGTTCGCATGCGTGGCGTCATGGAAAAGTGCACATTCTGCATCCAACGCATCGAGGAAGCCAAGATCGGTCGCCTTGTGGAAGCAGGTCCCCGCAACAAAAACGAGTTCCCGATCTCGGAATTCAAAGTGGCTTGTCAACAAGCCTGCCCAAGCGATTCGATCGTTTTTGGTGACATCAAGAATCCAAACCACCGGGTCAGCCGTTTGCGTGCCAGCGAGCGCGGTTACACGATGTTTAAATACGTGAACGCCAATCCGCGCGTCACCTATCTCGCCCGTATCAAAAACCCCAATCCGCTCATGCCGGGAGCCGATCTTGTCGGCATGGCCAACGGGGTGCCCCATGACAGCCACGCTGACCACGGCTCTTCAGAAACACACGACGCCCACACAGCCACTGGCAATGACCACGGCGCTGAGAACCCAAGCGCCATAAAGCCCGGCGCTGAAAAACCTGCCCACCACTGATCATGGCAACTCTCGAAACCAACACAGTGGACACCCCGCAGGAAGCGGAAGCTCTCATCCGCCCGCCGCTCGTTAACAACCGGCGCGAGATCGGCTGGATCTCGAACTACGTCAGCTCGATTGTCGAGTCCAAGACACCTGTCTGGTGGTGGCTGTCAATTTTTATCACAGCCCCGCTGACCCTCATGTGTTTTGCGATGCTGATTTACCTCATTGCGACCGGTGTCGGCGTCTGGGGAAACAACCACCCGGTCGGCTGGGCGTGGGATATCACCAACTTTGTGTTCTGGATCGGTATCGGACATGCCGGAACCCTGATCTCCGCGATTTTGTTTTTGACCCGTCAAAAGTGGCGCACATCGATCAACCGCGCGGCCGAGGCCATGACCCTGTTTGCGGTGGTCTGTGCCGGCATCTATCCCGCCCTGCATGTCGGTCGTGTCTGGATGGCATGGTTCCTGGCTCCGGTGCCTAACGCCAATGCCATCTGGCAAAACTTCCGCTCGCCTCTCTTGTGGGACGTGTTTGCGGTTTCCACCTACTTCACCGTTTCGATTCTCTTTTGGTACACCGGTCTGATCCCTGATCTGGCGACCCTTCGCGACCGGGCCACCACCAAAATCAAAAAATTCTTTTATGGCTTCCTCGCGCTGGGCTGGCGTGGCGGCAACCGCCAATGGCGGAACTACGAAATGGCGTATCTCCTGCTTGCCGGCCTTTCAACGCCCCTGGTGCTTTCCGTGCACTCTGTCGTGTCCTTTGACTTTGCAACGTCCGTCGTTCCCGGTTGGCACACCACGATCTTCCCTCCTTATTTCGTGGCAGGTGCCATCTTTGGCGGGTTTGCGATGGTGCTCACCATCATGATCCCGGCGGCTGCGATCTACAAACCGCTGGGCGATTTGGTGACCGTGAACCACGTGGACAAAATGTGCAAAGTGATTCTCTTCACCGGCACCGTCGTGGGTTACGCCTACATCATGGAATTGTTCATTGCCTGGTATGGCGCGAATCCGTTCGAGCGGGCCGCCTTCTGGTATCGTGCGTTCGGCCCCTATTGGTGGGCCTATTGGCTCATGATGTTTTGTAACGTCATCGCCCCTCAACTCTTCTGGTTCAAAGCCTGCCGCACGAACCTTCTCTGGGTTTGGATCATCGTCCAATTCCCGAATGCGGGAATGTGGTATGAGCGATTTGTTATCATCGCCACGACCCTCTCCCGGGATTTCATGCCCTCCGCATGGGGCATGTTCCACCCCACCATTGTTGACATTCTCACGTTTGTTGGAACCTTCGGTCTCTTTACGACGCTATTCCTGCTCTTCATCCGGTTCCTGCCAATGATTTGTATGTTCGAAGTCAAAGCGGTCCTGCCCGAGGCAGACCCTCATCATGGAGGCAAGCACTGACATGGATATCGCTGGAAACACTCAAGAACCGGTTTACGGTGTGGTGGCGGAATTTAACTCGGCGTCTGAGCTTTATCATGCGGCCGAGGGCTTGCGGGATGCAGGCTACAAAAAATTCGATGTGCTTTCGCCTTTTCCCATTCATGGTATGGATGAAGCCATGGGCATGAAAAGGTCCATTCTGGGGATTGTGGTTTTTTGCGGTGGTCTCACCGGATTCCTCACCGCCACCGGGCTCACCTTTATTCCAAGCACGTTCCTCTATCCTCTTGTTGTTGCGGGCAAACCCACGGACCTCATGACGGTTCCTGCGTTTTTCCCAATCATGTTTGAGCTCACAGTGCTCTTCTCGGCTTTTGCCGCGCTCATTGGGATGCTGCTCCTGAACGGCCTCCCCCGCTTGAACCATCCGCTTTTTAACTGGGATCGTTTCAAGAAAGTGACTGAGGATAAATTTTATGCGGTCATCGAGTCCTCGGATCCCAAGTATTCCGAGGAGGACTCTGCCCAGTTCCTCGCCTCGCTGGGGGGCACCAAAATCACCAAGGTCCACGGAGAATAAGCCATGTTACGCTACTTCTTCCTCATCATCGCCTTCCTGGTCATTCTGATCGTTTCATGGGCCGGCTTGCGCGGCCAGAAATTCAGTCAGCCACCCATCGAGCTTTTTCCTGACATGGACCGCCAACCCAAGGTCAAGGCGCAGGATCCTTTTGATTTTTTTGCGGATGGCTTGGGAGCCCGTAAACCGGTTCAAGCAACGGTCCCTCTTGGTTACGCCAGCCCGCAGCACAAACCTGTGGATGGTTCCACCGGTGAGTCCAAAAGTCCCTATAAACAAATCGCCTTCGGCGGATTCCCTGACTACGCCCAGACCGGCACCATGGGCGAAAATTGGGGAACGGGCCTGCCTGTCCCTGCCGATGAAGCCCTCATTGCCCGGGGTCACGAGCGATTCAAGATCTTTTGTTCGGTCTGTCATGGCGAGACCGGGGCAGGGAATGGCATGGCTTACAAATTCGGATTGGCCACTGTCGTCAGCCTTCACCAGGAACGGCTTCGCGTGATGGCAGATGGCGAAATTTTTAACACAATCACCAACGGAAAAAATACGATGCTGGGCTACGGGGACAAAATTCCCGTGAATGACCGCTGGGCCATTATCGCTTACCTCCGCGCCCTGCAACTCTCTCAAGGCGGAGCCACCATTTCCGATGTTCCGCCCGCCGAACGGGCCAAACTGGAGGCCACACCATGAGCGAGCACCCGCCTGAAGAGGTAAAACCCGAGTTTTTTGATTACAAGCATGTGGGGGGTCGCTTCCTGGGACTTATCGCATTTGCCGTGATTTCTTTCATCGTCCTGGGAGTGGGGGCCGTGCTCGAACCCAAGCAGTTCGCGTTTTCCTACCTCTTCGGTTATTTCTTTTTCTTCACGATCTGTATGGGCGGCCTGTTCTGGATCCTTGTGCATCACGCCGTGGATGCCGAATGGAGTGTCGTGGTGCGGCGCCAACTGGAAAATATGGCCAGCCTCCTTCTTGTGATGGCGGTGCTTTTTATTCCGTTTATCTTTATCGCTCCGGACCTCTGGAAGTGGATGAAAGTTCTTCCCGGAGAAGACATCCTTCTTGATGAGAAGTGGCCGTTCCTCACAAAAGGGTTCTTCTGGGCGCGCGCCGGTTTCTACTTCATCTTTTTTGTGGTGTGTTCGACCCTTCTGCGGTCGTTCTCAATCGCCCAGGACAAAAACGGTGCGGCCCGTTACACGATTTTCAACCGCCGCGTGACGTTTTCGAGCGGTTTGCTGTTTGCTGTCTGCCTGACGTTTGCCGGGATCGACTGGCTCATGGCGCTCGACTACCACTGGTTCTCCACCATGTGGGGGGTTTACATTTTTGCAGGCACGGCTCTCAGCTCCATGTGTGTGTTGGTCCTGATCATCACCGCCCTGCGGGGAGCCGGTTACTTCCAGGGGGTGATCTCCATGGAACATTACCACATCATGGGCAAGCTCATGTTGGCCTTCACGATCTTCTGGGCCTACATCTCCTTCAGCCAATACATGCTGATCTGGTATTCCAACATCCCGGAAGAAACGATTTACTTCCTTCGCAGGAACACCGGCTCCTGGTGGTATTTACAAATCCTTCTTGTGGTTGGCCACTTCGTTCTGCCCTTCCTCCTGCTTCTTCCCAATGCGGGCAAAAAGAGCCCGGCCTTCCTCTGCGGAATGGCTCTCTGGATTTTGTTCATGCATGCCATCGATTTGTATCAAGTGGTCCTGCCCGCCCTTCACAAGAACGGCATCCAGCCAAGTTACCTGGATCTTTTTGCACTTTTGGCTATCGGATGCACACTGGCAGCCGTATTTCTTAAGAGACTTGGTGAATCATCGCTCTTTCCTTCGAAAGATCCCCGCCTTCCCCAGTCAATCGCCCTGAAAAATTGATGTCCGAAATCCCACAACCTCAAAAAAGCGTCTGGCCAATCTTTGTTTTTGGCTTGATTGCGCTGGCCCTGTTCCTGATTGGAACTGTGGTGTTGTTGTCCTTTTCGGGGCCTGCTCCCGATGAAGGGGCCGCCCGCTCGCAGGAGCGCGCCAAAGCCTACGCAGACCTCCAGGCCGAAAACAAAAAGCAGCTTGAGACCTACGCGTGGGCGGACAAAGCCAAAGGCACGGTTCAAATTCCCATTGATGCTGCGATCCAGTTGACTCTCCTCCGCCTTCAAAGCCAGCAACCTGTCCCTGCAGGGCCGATCACTCTTCCCGCAACACCCGCCGCTGCGCCAGCAGTGGCCACGCCGGCACCTGAGGCCGCCGCGACTCCCGTTGCCGAACCCGCTGCAACCCCAACCACACCCGCCGGGGAACCTGCCACGCCATGATCGTTGCCGCGATTCTTATTCTTGGTGGACTAATCTTCTTGAGCGGAACCGCTCTCATTGCGTTTTATTGGGCGGCACGTGATGGCCAGTTTCGCGATCTGAAAAAAGGATCCGAGGTCATCTTCGACGAAGATGAGCCGATTGGCCAGCCCACGGACCGCTTTCCTGTGAAACACTCCACATGACCACTCTCGTAGCATCTCTGAATCCGGCCTCGAATGAGCAAACACTCGACAAAATCGAGCGCTCCGCCATCGATGCGTCTGCCCGCCTGCCGGTTCTTTTGTTTTTTGGAACGGCGATTTTCTGGTTGGTGGTCGGTTCATTGCTCGCACTGGTGGCCGCCTTCAAAATGAACATTCCCGGCCTCATGGATAGCGAGGCCTGGCTCACCTTCGGCAGGGTTCGTCCCGCCCACCTCAACACTGTGGTCTACGGATGGGCCTCAGCTGCCGGTATTGGTGTCGGCCTCTGGCTCATGGCCCGTCTTTGCCGCGTGGCCATGATGAATACGAGCCTCTTGATCGTGGCCGCGATTTTTTGGAATCTGGGGGTATTCGTCGGAACACTTGGGATCCTAGCCGGCGACAGCCGCTCGATCGAGTGGCTGGAATTTCCAGGCTACGCAACCCCTATCCTCTTTATTGCCTATGCCTTCATCGGGATTTGGGGGGTTATCATGTTCCGATTCCGCAAACCAGGCCATGTCTACGTCTCCCAATGGTACCTCCTGGCGGCGTTCCTCTGGTTTCCCTGGCTCTACGCCACGGTGAACATTCTTCTCATCTGGCAACCGATTCTTGGTTCAGCCCAAGGTGCTGTCAATTGGTGGTTCGCTCACAATGTCCTGGGTCTCTGGTTCACACCCATCGGCCTGGCAAGCGCCTACTACATGATCCCCAAGGTCATCGGGCGCCCGATCCACTCCTACTACCTCAGCATCCTTGGATTCTGGTCGCTGGCCCTTTTCTACAGCTGGAATGGCATGCATCACTTGATTGGCGGTCCCTTCCCCGCCTGGATGATCAGTGCCAGCGTCGTGGCAAGCGTCATGATGTTTGTGCCGGTGATCACCGTGGCCATCAACCACCACATGACAACCAAGGGTCATTTCGATGGCCTCAAATGGAGCCCGACCCTTCGCTTCACGGTTTTTGGCGCCATGAGCTACACGATTGTGAGCTTCCAAGGCAGCCTGATGGCAATCCCCACATTGAACCAGATCACCCACTTCACGCATTACACGATCGGCCATTCCCACCTCGGCCTTTATGCGTTTTTCACGATGATGATGTTCGGTGCCATGTATTATATTGTCCCCCGCCTCATTGGCTGGGAATGGCCCTCCGCAAGCCTGATTCGCTGGCACTTCTGGCTGGCTGCCATTGGAATTCTTATTATGTTCGGTGCATTGACTTTTGGTGGCATCATCCAGGGACTTGCCTTGTATGACCCTGCCGTGAATTTCATGAATTCCCTTTATTTTGCCTCGCCCTGGCTCTGGGTGCGCAGTTTTTCCGGGCTTCTGCTCACGGCAGCCCACGTCATTTTCGCAGTTCATTTTGTGATGATGCTTTTGCACACAGGTGCCAAACGCGGAGAGCCCACCCTTTTTGCCCGACCAATCCCTGAGGAGGAGACGCTCACCGCATGAACCGTTTACCTCTGCTCTTTCTCGGAATCTTTCTGACCTTTGCAAGCGCCTGGGCCGGTCTGGTCGCATATCCTTACCTCGCGCTGGGCCGATTGCTTCCCATCACAAGTGAAGAAACCGGAGAGCTTGCGCCGCCACCCCTCTCGGGGCTGGCTGAAGCCGGAATGGCCGTTTATTCGGCGAACGGATGTCTATATTGTCACAGCCAGCAGGTCCGCCCGGCTTATCTCTCCACGGATATTGCCAAGGGATTGGGCCCGCGCCGCACCGTGGCCAGAGATTATATCCGCAGCAAGCCGGCTTTTCTGGGAACAATGCGCACCGGCCCGGACTTGACCAATGTGGGCCTCCGTTACAGCGCTGAGTGGCAACACCGTCACCTCTACGAGCCCTCCGAGGTCTCGAAAGGCTCGATCATGCCGGCTTTCCGCTACCTCTATACCATGCAAAAAATCCAAGGTGCCCCCAGTGCGGATGCTTTGAAAGACCTGACCGGACCTTACGCCCCGAAACCCGGATATGAAGTTGTGCCAACCGAAGACGCCAAAGCACTTGTGGCCTATCTTCTGTCTCTGAAACGGGATTATGCCCTGCCGGAGGCTCCCGAAGAATCGCTTGAATAACCCAGCTGACTTTTTGAACTGATGTCCCAGGATCCCAACATTCCAGAGTCCGAAGAATTTCGCGAGACCGAGCTCTCGAGCGATATGAACGTCGCCAAGGTTCATGGGTCGATCATGCGCGAACAGGCCGATCCGCGGGATGGGTACGAACCCATCTCTCTTTGGCTCATCACATTTTCTTTTGCCCTCGTTTTCTGGGCCGGAATGTATCTGGTCAGCAACAGCGGCGGCTTCAGCTCCGAGGTTTTCAACACCAATCTCGTGGCTTGGGATGGCTCCGGCGCAGCCGTGGACAAAGGTCCCCCCGATCCAATGGTCGTAGGAAAACGGGTCTTCACCCAATATTGTGTGGTCTGCCACCAAACCACCGGCTTGGGTGTTGCCGGGCAATTTCCCCCGCTGGTTGCCAGCGAGTGGGTGCTTTCGGAAGACTGGCACGGCGATAATCACCTGGTCAAAGTTGTTCTTCATGGCTTGCAGGGCCCCATCGTTGTCAAAGGAAACCCCTACAACAACGCGATGGCCCCTTGGGGCGGAGTCCTCAAGGATGATCAAATCGCAGCCGTGTTGACCTACATCCGCAACGAGTGGGGCAATGCCGCTCCTCCCATCACTGCGGATTTTGTGGCTTCCGTCCGCGAACAGAGCGCTGACAGAAAAGAGGCATGGACACAAAAAGAGTTGCAAGCCATCCCGCGTGCGTTGATTGATTCAGCAGCAGCACCTGCTGCACCGGCAGCGGACCCGGCCGCACCATCCACACCGCCTGCGGCTCCCGGAGCCTGATCGACCCATGAAAGGAACTTCCAGTTTATCCAAAACCCTTCTCCGCACCCTCGGCGCGGTGCTGCTTCCTTTTGCTCTGACCACATCGTTCGCTCAGGACGCAGCTCCCAATCTCTATTGGGCACCCGAAAATGTGACCGTGGGGGGCAAACAAATCGACGTGCTTCTCAATGTCATTTTCTGGCTGACCTTTGCCGTCTTCGTGGCCACCCAAACGGTCTACATTTATTATCTCGTCAAATACCGCCGCCGCCCGGGCGTGAAAGCCCACTACAGCCACGGTAATAATTTTCTGGAAATCATTTGGACTTCGATCCCGACTGTCATTTTCCTGATCCTTGCCATCGTAAGCAATCGTGTGTGGTTTGACATTCACTCTGACCCGCCGGTAGATGCGCTCAAAGTCAATATTTCGAGCTACCAATATGGTTGGGACATGAGGTATGCAGGTGCTGATGGTCAGCTTGGCCGCATTGACGTTGAGCAGATTGGCCTCCAAAACAAATTCGGCCTCGACAAAGCCGACGGGGCTGCCGCGGATGATTTCACCGCCATGGAGCTTGTGATTCCGGCGAACCGTCCCGTTCACATTTATCTGAATGCACGTGACGTGATCCATTCTTTCTACGTCCCCCACTTTCGCCTGTATCAGGATGCTGTTCCGGGGAGAACGATCACGTGGGTCTGGTTTGAAGTGACGCGGCCCGGGAATTTCGAACTGGCATGCAGCCAATTGTGTGGCGTGGGCCACTACAACATGAAGGCCCCCATCCGTGTGCTGCCCCCCGAAGAATTCGACAAATGGTATGCCGAAAAATCCAAGGCAGCACTTGAAGCCAAAAGCGGCCCGCCAGGCGTATCTTCCACTGTGGCCGCTCTGGCAGAAACTCCAGTCAGCCCGGAATCCCAAGCAAAACCTTTGAGTCATTGATCCCATGAGTGCCACCATCTCCGAAGTCATCCCTCACGATCCGTCCCACGATCATCCCACAGAGGGCTTCATCCGCAAATACTTGTGGACGTATGACCACAAAATGATCGGACTCCAATATCTGTGGACGGCGCTCTTTTTTCTGTTTATCGGCGGCGGCTTGGCATTGCTGGTGAGATACCAGTTGGCATGGCCAAACACACCGGTTCCTCTTGTAGGGTGGATGCTCCCTGCGACTGTTGCCTCCGATGGCGCCATTATCCCCGCAGGCTACAACATGCTCGTGACCATGCATGCCACGGTGATGGTTTTCTTTGTGGTGATGCCCCTGCTAATCGGGGCCTTCGGCAATTATTTGATTCCCCTGCAAATCGGCGCCGGCGACATGGCCTTCCCTCTGCTGAATGAGCTGAGCTACTGGCTGTATGTGATCTCCGGATTTGTGCTTTTGGCGGCATTTATTGCGCCGGGCGGGGCGCCGGGAACCGGGTGGACTGCCTATGCACCGCTCAGTGCCGAGGCAGCTTACAATGGGACACGCATTGGACAGAGCCTATGGGGCATTGCGATCTTTATTAATGGGTTGTCATCGATTGCCGGTGCCACCAATTACATCACAACGATCGTCAATATGCGTTGCCCGGGCATGTCAATGTTCCGCATGCCACTCACGGTCTGGTCACTCTTTATCACGGCCGTCCTTCTTGTCCTTGCGGTGCCGGTTCTTTCGGCCGCCGCTGCCATGCTTTTCGCCGACTTGAATCTTGGCACCAGTTTCTTCAAACCAGCAGGAGGTGGGCAACCCCTGCTTTGGCAGCACCTGTTCTGGTTTTTCGGACACCCGGAGGTTTACATCATGATCCTGCCCGCAATGGGGCTTGCTTCGGAAATCATCAGCACCTTCTCCCGTAAACCGATTTTCGGATACAAAGCGATGGTGTGGGCCATGATTGCCATCGGATTCCTCGGGTTTGTTGTGTGGGGACATCACATGTTTGTCAGCGGGATGAACCTCACGCTCAGCGCAGCGTTTTCGATCTCCACCATGTTTATTGCTGTGCCGTCCGCCATCAAAACCTTCAACTGGATGGGCACGGTCTGGCGGGGATCGATTGAGTTCACAACCGCTATGTGTTTCGCCCTGGCCTTTGTTTCGATGTTTGTCATCGGTGGACTCAGTGGAATCTTCATGGCGTCCACCCCCGTGGATCTTTTTGTTCACCACACGTATTTCATTGTTGCCCATATCCATTACGTCCTGTTCGGCGGAAGTTTGTTTGCCGTCTTTGGGGGCATCTATTTCTGGTTCCCCAAAATGTTTGGCCGGATGCTCGATGAGACACTTGGCAAGGTTCATTTCTTCGTCACCTTCGTCTTTTTTAACCTCGCCTTTTTCCCGATGCACAATCTCGGACTCGGCGGGATGATGCGCCGGATCGCGGATCCCCCGATCTACGAACACCTGCGCCAGCTCCAGCCTTTGAACCAGCTTTCCACCATTGGTGCGATGGGCCTTGGTTTTGCGACATTCATTTTTATCTGGAACATCATCAAATCCCTGTCCAAAGCTCCGGACGCCCCGGCCAATCCCTGGCATTCCAACACCTTGGAATGGACCGTTCCCTCGCCTCCCGGACATGGCAACTTCCCGAAAACTCCCCGGGTGTACCATGGCGCTTACGAATACAGCGTCCCCGGACTTGAGAAGGACTACCTGCCGCAGACAGAAGAGGCCCCGGCTCACGTCCGTTTGGATTCGCACTAGAAGTTGCTGATCGGTCACTGAGCCCGGCGTTCAGGGGGATGCTGAGCCCCAAGGGCTTGAGTTGCTAGTTCATCACTCAGATTGCTTGGTGGCTGATTGTGCAAAACTCAGGTGCATGAAATTCTTTGGAATCTGCCAGTATCGCCTTCTTCACCCTGGTTGTTCCACAACTTGCCCGATGAGCCTCATGCGACGGAGGCGATATTGCCGCGGTGTTTCGCCGTATTGGCTGCGGAAAAGCTCGTAAAAGTGACTGGGGTTGTTGAGGCCACAATCAAACATGATGTCGAGAATCTTGGCGTCTGTCATGCGCAACTGCTGTGCAGTATAGTTCATCCTGGCCTTGTTGATCAGCTCCCCCGGTGTGGCACCAAGGTGCTTGCGCGTGGCCCGAGAAACATGCTCGGAAGATCGCCCGCACGCTTTGACGAATCCCGGGACGCCCTCGGTTAGCACCTGCGGAATTTTTTCCAGCCCCGTCTTGAGCCACAGTGGCAGACACGGGCCCTCAAGCGATTCCATAAGTTCGCCAATGAAGAGGCCCATCATGAAATGATGCAGAACCATCAGGTTCGATGTGTTCCGGGCCAACTCTCCGGCCGCTTGTTCCATGCGTGCAAGTGTCGCCACGGCGAGGCGGCGGCCTGAGGGATACCCGGAAGCGCTCCAGAAGAACCTTCCGGCCAGCGAAGGATAAATCCCACCCCATGAGGAAATGAAGTCCGCAGGTAATGCGATGTTCGTCAGGCGGGATCCCTCGGCGTCCAAAGCCGCAAATTCATGAGCATGCTCGGGACAAACAAAGCGGATATCTCCGGCACTTAAGATCTCGCTCCCCCCTTGGTGGCGATGTTCGCAGGCCCCGCTAATAATCCAGAATAACTCCGCAAAATCGTGACAATGTGCGTTCGGCCCGTATTTGGGGAAGATGTGGCTGCGGGCCACAAGAAACCGGTGAGGGAGTGCCACAAAGTCGGAAAAATGCAGACATCGGGGCTCTCGAGAAAAAGACACGCGCATCAGTGTATGATAAAATATTGTCATGCCAGCAAGGGAAAATTGGCCAAGCAGGGTGCATGATGAGTCAGTTGCCCGACAACCCTTAAACAATAACTCTGACAACCAATCAAAACCCCTATGAGCACAACTGCTATTCCCCACCGTCTCAGCCAAGATGACGTTTCTACGTACCGCAAAGAAGGCTACCTTATCTATAACAAATCCGTTCTCTCTGAAGAGAAGTTCCAAGGGCTCCGGGACTGCTTTGAGGAAATTCTCGCGAATCTTCCCGCTGACGAACGCCCGGAGGCGATGGACGTGCCTCATTTCATGCACCCGGGGTTGCTGGAGTGGGCTTTCGACGAAAACATTCTGGCCCTGGTTGAGCCGATCGTTGGTCCGGACATCGCGCTCTTCTCCACCCATTTCATTTGCAAGCCGAAAGGCAACGGCAAGCGGGTTCCCTGGCATGAGGATTCCGCGTATTGGAAAGGTATGCTTGAGCCGATGGAGGTGGTCACGGTCTGGCTGGCAATTGACTCCTCGACGAGGGTCAACGGCTGCATGAAGGTCATTCCCCGCTCACACGAAGGCCCGAACAAGGGCTTTTCCGACTATGATCCCGTGGACATCGCCACCAGCGTTTTCAACACGGAAATCACGAAGGAACAACGCGATGAGGAACGGCAGGTTTATGTTGAGTTGCAGCCCAACGAGTGCTCTCTTCACGATTCGCGTATCATGCACGGGAGCGAACCGAACCTCTCGCAAATCCGCCGTTGCGGCTGGACGCTGCGCTTTGCCAGCACGTCAGTGAAATTCAATGAGGAAAAATTCGCAGGTGCGCATCAGGTCTATCTTGCGAAAGGTCGTGACCTCGGCGGCAACCGCTATGCCGACCCCGCGCTGGCCTACCCGGAAGTGATGACCAGGCGCGGCGCCTCCAGTCGATACAAAAACTCTCATTAAAAGAAGGTCCGCGATGACACCAAAAGAACGTCTGACAACCGTGATCTCCGGAGGGATCCCCGACCGCGTGCCCGCGACCGTTCACCAATGGCAGCCGTATCATTACCGCAACATCATGGGGGTTGCGGACGAATTGGAGGCATTCCTCGCATCCGGGCTGGATGCCGTGATTTACCCGTGGGCCTGCGTGAAACCTTGTGAAAGTCCCGACTGGAAAACAACCAGCACAAAAAAACCGGTTGAAGGCGGCTTGATGGAAATCGAATTCCAAATCAGCACCCCGGAAGGCAAACTAAAGGGTAGGCTGATGTCCAACGAATACACGACTTCAACCGTCGACCACGCTTTCAACAAGCCTGAACACATCCGGCTCTTCGAGAAATATCATCCTATTCCAGAGTTGGATGTTGCTGCCGTCCTCGCACTCGAAGCGCGGTTGGGCGAGAACGGAATCATGCGGGTATTCACCAATGGGCCGCAGGGGTCGCCCTGGCAGGATGCCTGCTATTTATACGGCACCGAGGAGATGATTTACCTCGCCTACGATGATCCTGAATGGACGCATGAGTTTCTCGAGATCCTGCTGCAGAAGAAACTTGAGTTTTACCGGAAAAACCTCACGGCGCTCCGAGGTGTTTTTTCCATGATCGAGACGGGAGGTGGTGCAGGATCCAACACCGTCATCTCTCCCGCCATGTTCGAGGAGTTCTGCCTGCCTTATGATATCCGCCAGCATCAGGTGATTCATGAGATCGACCCGGGCATCGCCATTTCCTACCACACCTGCGGCGGTATGATGAAACTGCTGGACTTGATCCCGCGCAATGGCTGCGACTTCAGTGAAACGCTTTCTCCCCCGGGTTGCGGGGGGGACATCCGGGACAACCAGGATGAGGTTGAAGTCAAACGGACGCTGGGCTCGAAAGTCAAATTGATGGGTGGTGTCAACCAGTCCGAACTCATTGAAAAAGGAAGCTGTGAGCAGATTCGTGCCGATGTGGAACGTTGCTTCACCACCTACGGAGCAAATGGCAACTACATCATGATGCCAAGTGATCACTTCTTCCATGCGCCCATGGCCAACATCACGCACTATGCCAAGGCCGTCGAGGATCTTTGCCGATACTAACCGGTCATAGCTCATGCAAAGACATGGATGTAGGAGGAACTGACCCGCCACGGAGGTCGTGAGTGGGTGCCGTCTGAACTCCTCATTTTTTGATTGGCGGAGATTCAACGATATGAGATGCAGAGAATTGTTGAGAGCTAATATTTCTCAGAGACCTTCCAAATGATCCTTATCTAATGAGACCAACTGCTTTTTTTGCGGCAGCCATTGCCCTACTCCTCCCGACATTTTCCTTCGGTGAAACCACCCCTGAGCAAGGGCTGGCCTTTATCGATGCTTATTTAAAAGCATATAAGACCGGTGACAAAAAAGCTCAGATGGCTTTACTCTCAACCAAAGGAGCTGATCCGATGGTTCTTGAATTTTACACAATGATGATGACGAAGGAGGCCGGCTCAGAGGTTTCCTCCATTGAAATGAATGAACTCACGCAGGATGAGGTCAGGGAGGCAGTTAAGGTCCAAGAGGGCCCGGATGGCGGAAAAATCAAGCTTCCCCTGAAGCCCACTAAAAAGCTCGTCATACAAACGGTGACATCAGAGGGGAATAGCAAAAGCACCAGCACCAGCAAGATTTATGTGGCCGAAATTGATGGCAAGCTTTTGATTCCGGTTCCTGTTCCTGTCAAATAACTGGACCAACCTTCTTGCGGGTTGGTCTTATTCGGCAATTTTGATCTCCACACCCACCGGGGTGACCGTGACTTCCGCAGGCATAAACCCCGGGTCAATATAGACGATATGGAGGGTGCGGTTTTCTTGAGTCAACTGCACGGACCCTCCGACCGTTTCCAGGCTGGCCGGTAATTCCTTCCAACCCGAGGCCACCAGATTTTTGCAAAGGGATTGCACTGTGGCTTTCGCCTTGTTGGCAGGAAGGTTCATTTTGAGTTCCTTCGTGGTCAGAGCTTTCGAGATGGTATCGGGCGGAAGAGTGAGAGTGACGGCAGGCTTGGGTGCCGACGCTTCGTTTGCGAGTTTTTCCCGGAGGGAAGCCATTCCCGTCGCGACACGCTGCCTCTCCGTGGCGACTTCCTCCGCGGTTTGATAAGTCGCGACCGTTCGGAGTTTTCCCGACGTGGGGGTCATCTCGATGCGGATCATTTCATCTTTGGGGCTTCTCAAAATGAAGACGTGGATAAAGTCTGATTTGTCGGGCGTCTCCATTGTTGTGGACCACCCGGCAGGAGCGAGGGCCTTCCGGTAAAAATCTGCCACACCCTCGGGAGCAAGAGTTGTCAGAAAACCCAATCGTTTTGCAGAGTTGTTGTATTGGACGTCCTCGGTCCCCGGCGGTAAGGGAATGTCGGCGGAGAGGGGTTCGCTGGTGAAGGAAATCATGGACCCCTTGTCCTTACCGAAAGCCGCTTGTACGTTGGCGAGCAGCCGCGTGTTGCCGCGTTTGTAATAGCGCGTGTCCCCGGAAAAACCGTAAGGAACCCAACCCTGATTGAGCAGCAACTTTTCGCAGGCTTCCGCCGTTGCGCCAGGTGGGGTTCCGATGGAATAGATGGCCGTGTTGGCGTCCAAAAACACTTTTTTGGTTCCGGCAGGAAGAGGGAGCGTTGAGAAATCCAAACCTGCTGCAAAGCCCTGCGAGGGGAACAGACCCAACACCGTTAAAGCAAGGACGTTAAGAATGATGTTCCGCAGGCGTGGACCGTGTTTCATAAACGACCAGTATTGGAAGAGGTCCTTCGCGCTTGTCAACAGGAACTACTTGTTCACCACGTTCTGCGGAGTGCCTGATAGAAAGGCCTGAACATTGCCGACGACTCCATCCATGAGCCGCTTGCGGGCCTCCACACTTGCCCAGGCGATGTGGGGCGTGATCACCGTGTTAGGTGCTAAAATCAGGGGATTATCGGGAGCGGGAGGTTCGGATAACAAAACATCTGCCCCGTAACCCGCAAGTTTTCCTTCCGCCAAACCTTCCGCCAAGGCGACCTCGTCAATCAACCCCCCGCGACCGGTATTGATCAACCAGGCCCCGCGCTTGAGCTTATTAATGGAATCAGCATTGATGAGTTTGTCGGTCTCCGGCGTGAGTGGACAGTGCAAGGAGATGACATCAGCGCTTTGAAACAATTCCTCCAGGCTGGTCCACCGAACGGGGACCTTGGACTCTTTCTGTGTTCGGGAGGACACAATGACATTCATTCCCAGCGCGGAGCCCACAGCTGCCACGGCCTCACCAATAGCCCCAAAACCCACAATGCCCAAAGTCTTGCCCGACATCTCAAAAAATGGCGCAATCGTGAAGGAGAAATCCGGGCACTCGGACCATTTGCCGTCCTGCACGGCTTTGGCGGAAGCGCCGATTTTTCCGGTCAGTTCAAAGAGCAGGCTAAAGACCATTTGCACAGCAGACATGGCCGCATAGCCCGGCACATTGGTGACCGGAATCCCGCGCGCTCTGGCTGCAATAAGATCAACAACATTGGTTCCCGTGGCCATCACTCCGATATATTCCAGATTGGGCAAACCCGCGATGGTGTCAGCCGGAATCGGTGTCTTATTGGTCAGTAGGATCTCTGCGTCCTTGGCCACATCAGCCACGGACGAGGCGGCCGTCCGGGCAAAAACCTCAAGATCACCGAGCTCTGCCAGCCCCTGCCACGAAGGATGGAGGGGAGAAGATTCTTCCAGAGGCAGCGGATTCAGGGTGAATCCATCCAGAACGACAATTTTTTTCATGGCCACACCATGAAAGGTGGCCGGGAAAATGTCCAATGAAGATCAAAAAATCACGACGCAGGAATCGCACGAAGAACAAGAAAAATGATGACAGCAAAGATCGCAAGAAGTGCAATGGCTTTGATGCGTGCGGCCTGGGCCTGACGCCCGGGAGTTCCGCGGGCGCGCTTGGTGGTTTTGCGTGCGCGTGAACGTCCTGGGGAAATGGGAGGAGCGGCTTTTTTTGCCCGCTGACGCGCCTGCTCCTCGATCATCACCTTTTGCTTTTCGATGACAGCCGGCAATTTGATCAGCCGGGCCTCCAGCTCCTTTTGCTTGCGGAGAAGTTCTTCCCGTTGTTTTTCGATGAGCTTTTCCTCAGCCGCGAGGCGGGAGGATTTGCGGGGTTCTCGGGCCATCGGATGTCAGGGTTGTGGTGCCGCCGAAAGGACCGTCCACAACCAGACCAGAAGAGCCACGAGGGAGATTGCCTGCAAGGGAAGGGTGAAGGCAAAACCACTTCGCAACCAATATCCGAAGTCACGCTCTTCAACTGGGCCATATTCCGCCTCATAGTTGGCGGCTGCCGGCACGGATTCAGCCGGGGAATCGATGGCAATTTTTGCCTGGGCCTTGGCATAGTCGGCACGCGCATCTTCCACCGCGCTGATGGCCTTGCTCAATTCTTTGGGTAATTCATTCGCACCCCACAGCTTGGGATTGATGGAATCAATGTAACGCAGGTGCTGGGTGAAGGAATTGTGGATGGCATGGAGTTGCTCGATGCGTTTTTGTGCCTCCTCAGATTCACGCTGCACCGTCCCGAGGGATCGTGTCAGCTTGTCCAGCATCTCGGCCTTTCCATTTTCCAACTCCTCCTGCCGTCTCTTGAGCTCCTCAAGCCGCACTTTCTGCTTCTCAATGTCCTCCAACTGACGCTTCAGCTTCTCAAGCTCGGTGTTGGCTTTCTGAACTTCCTCCCCAAGATCCTCGGGGGAAGATTCATCAAGTTCTAGATACGGGTCCGAGACTTGGGTGGGTTCAGCTGGCATACGGCAAAAATTCGTGATTGGTTACCTGTTTCCTTAAACCAGTTTTCCAAAAAAACCAGCTTATTTGCAGGGTTCCTTCTTGGCGGAGGTCGGCTCCCGCGGCATGATCGGACTCCATGGCAAAAAATGATGAAAATGTGTTGGTTGTCCCACGGGCTCTTTTTGACGAATTGGGAGCCTTTCAAGGATTAAAAAAAGACCCGCAGCCGTACCTGGAAAAATTTTTGGATCGCGGGCAGAACCTGTTTTTGGCGCGCTCGAAAGCTGAAGATGACCCCTCCTTCAAACAACTGATCCCCTACGCGGTTTTTGTCCATGACGGAAAAATTTTGCATTATGTCCGGGGAGGATCTTCCGGCGAAAAACGCCTGGTGGCCAAAGGATCCATCGGGATCGGTGGACACGTCAATGACACCGATGTGGGAGACTCCAGCGTCGATGCTGACACCTACCACAATGCCGTCCGCCGCGAAATTTCAGAAGAGTTGCACATTGGGGGGACATGGAGCGAACGCATTGTGGCCTTGATCAACGATGATTCCACAGAAGTCGGAAGCGTCCACCTCGGCGTGGTTCATCTGGTCACCCTCGAAACCAATGACGTCTCAGCCGGCGAAAAAGCCATCGACGAATTGCAGTTTCTCATACCGGAGGAACTGAAAGAACGGTCTGACTCGCTCGAAACCTGGTCACAAATCATCATCGCAGGATGGGATGACCTGCAGACGTAGAAAACACCATCGATGCGGATTTCAACAGCCCGGTCCGGCGGAGGGCTGAGTGGGAGAGTATAAACCGAGAGTGGCTTGAAGAGTCGCGAAGTCCGGAAAATTGGCCCGGCTTGACGCTTTGCTGAACCGGTTACGATGCTGCCGGCAAACAACTAAGTCCCCGTGCCGCAGCTGCCATTTGCATTTCTTTGTCCAGTGTGACGAATCGGAGAGCGGGTTGATGGACCACGCATTGTTCCATGAGGAAAAGATGGCCGGCGTCTGCGGCGCGCAGGCCGATCCCCCGGTTTAAGAGGCGAAGACTTTTCAACCATCCTTCTTCTGGTTCCACCCAGTGGATTGATTACGATCATGGTGACCAGTTGATATGGTCGTGTCAATGACTCTTCATGATTATGTTGATTCCCATATGTTAAACATGTTCACTCATGTTGCTGCACTCTTCTTGCAGCTTGTTTAGTTCGGCACAATCGAAATTTGTATCTGCATTACCTCGGATGGCTGCTATTGAATTACTGGCATCTTCCCGACTTACCATAATGAAGGGTCCGTAGGGATGGGAGGAACCGCAGAGGTCGACATTGACCGGTTGAAAGGAAAATCCTTCGCATATCCCACTCAGAATGATCAGACAGAATGATCCTCAATTGAATTGATCGATGATGGCATTTCCTACGAACCAGAACCCGCTCGACTGGATCACACAGTGCTGGAATATTGTTTTGGGAAAAAAGGTGGATCGTGATGCGGACACATGGCTCTTGGATCCAATTGGAGTCCCGAAGGAGGGAATGGAGCAGTTTATTGTAAGAATTGCCAATGAGAGGGGGCTTCGCATCGAACGGCACTTGCCGGATGCGGGGCTGGTTGAAAGCCTGCAGGACTGGCCAGTTTCTGTCAGCCCGAAAATTGAGAACTTCTACAAACAGACGAGCGGATACGAGCTTGATGTCCGGTCTGTATGGAAGCCTGTTTTTGGAAGTCTTGGATATGCTGTTGCCAAGCTGTTCAGTCGCCGGATTCAGCAGCTTAATTTGCCCCGGGATACTGATGTTGAATCATTGGTGCTTAAGAGTGAAATCATAAAGCTCATAAATGGTAATGGACGTGCTGACTATACGATATGGCACAGATATGTGAGGGATACTGGGGAGGTTATTTTTTGGGGCATCTACACAACCTGCAAGACTCCGACCGGCGAGTTCTGCGTGAAAGCAATTTTTCCTCTGCCGCGAGGAAGTGCGACTGTGTTATTTCATCCAGTCAGTGACGTGAAAGGAAATCTTCTATTATTATCATCCGGCAAGAACTACGGTGATCCGGGATTTTATTTCATCGTTGAGGATGCGCGGGGGGATCGGTGGAAGCATTATCTGCCTGGTTTTCGTGAGAGCATTCACCTCTCTGAAGATAATGATGGAGGGCTAATTGCGGAGCATAGGCTGAAACTATGGGCACTGGATGTCTATATAATGACCTACAGAATTACAAAAAAACCTGCTGGGGTCGCAAACTAGATGGACGTTTACACCTACAGTTTTGCACGCGTCCCGATTGCCAGCGCAGTCTCCGCGCTTTACCGCTTCCCCGGAAAATTTACTATCCCGGGGCTGATCCATTCAGAATGCATGACACGAATGCAATTAGGAGCACCAATTTTCTCCCCTTCACGAATGCAACTTCACAATCTGACCATGTTTGCTGTTTGGGAGAGCAATGCTGCAATTGACGATTTTATGGCGAATACAAAGTTGGGTCGCCACTTTGAGTCGGGCTGGCATGTTCGCATGAAATTCATGCGCAGATGGGGCCATGTGAAGGAGTTCAATGGGTTACCGGAGAGTATTGGTGAATCTGATCCAGAAGCGCCAGTTGTTGCTGTAACATTGGCACGAATGAGACTTCCGGAAATTCCACGTTTTATAAAGTGGGGCAAGCCGGTCGAGGAGCTTGTTCGAGATCATCCCGGAGCCATTCTTGCGTCAGCCTCCATGCGACTACCACGGACCATCTCGACATTCTCTGTGTGGACAAGTCAGAAGGAGATGAGCGCCATGGTTCACGGGCATAGTCACGTGAAGAGACCGGAACGCCATGCGATTGCAATGAAAGAGCGGGACCGAAAGGATTTTCATTATGAATTTACAACATTACGCTTCCAGCCTCTGGCAGAACATGGTGCTTGGGAGGGGCGATCCAGAATTATCCATTTCTGAGCATGACGCTGAAGTTCTCAGTTTCTTGATATAAGCCGCTATGTTTCACATCGATGGCCAATTGTTTGCCATGCGCTTACCTCTCAATCACAGGCGCTTTAGAAATGTTTCGGGGGATAGGGCTGGAATTGGGGAGCGGCGAAAGTCTTTGACGTTGCGTGTCACGATGAAGTCCACTGCGGCCGATTGCGCGGCGGCAGCTTGCAATGCGTCCTCAAAATCTCCAAGCGGCAGAGCGAGCGCCAAGCGGGCTTCACCAGTGGCGCACGGGCAGACCTCCATGTAGCGGAGCAGGGCCACCAGAAAATCGTGTATCGTGGCGGCACCCTCCGTCTTCGCCCCGATGTAGTGAAGGTTGGCCAGGGTATGCCACGCCAGATACCCGCATCCGGGATTGGCCTCACACCAATCGAGAACGGATTGGCTGTCGTCGGCCAAGTCCTCGCGGTCAAGGAGAACGTCCAAGAGCAAGTTGGTATCGATGAGTGCCCTCATGCCCCTGCATGCTTCTGGAGCAGGTAGGAAAGCCGGAGATCAGTGGATGCATCGGGAGGTAAGCGCAGGCTGCCTCGCCAACGCTCTGCTGTCGAGGGTGCGGACGGATCAATGACGGCAGCCGACCGCTCAAGGTGGTCCTCCACCATCGCAGAGAGCGAAACACCCCGCCTTTTGGCTGCAGCCTTCGCTCGTTTGACCACGCGGCTGTCAATGGAGAGGGTTAATTTCGCTTTTATACGTAGGAAGTTAACACACACGTATAGCGAGTCAAGCCCGCCTCTCGTTAAGACCGCACGACGCCGCGTTTGCTGGATTCGATGAAGGCGACGAGGTGTTGGAGGTGGGGGGAGTCGGTGAGGTCTTTGCGCATGGCCTCGACGGCCTGTTTGACATTGAGGTTGGACCGGCAGAGGAGGCGGTAGGCTTCGCGGAGGGTGCGAAGGTCTTCCGTGGAAAATCCCCGGCGCTCCAGGCCGATCTGGTTGAGGCCCCGGAGTTCGGCGGGGTTTCCGTCAGCGATCATAAAGGGAGCAACGTCCTGCACGATCTTGGTGCAGCCGCCAAGGATGGCATGGGTTCCGATGCGGCAGAATTGGTGAACGCCGCTGAGGCCGCCAATGACGGCATAATCTTCCACAATCACATGGCCTGCGATGGTGCCATTGTTGGAAAAGATCGTGTGGCTGCCAACCGTGCAGTCATGGGCCACATGGGCGTAGGCGAGGAAGTTGTTTTCGTGGCCGACGAGGGTGCGGGAATTTTGGGCGGTGCCGCGGTTGACGGTACAGAATTCGCGGAAGGAATTTTTGTTCCCGATTTCGAGAAACGTCGGTTCGCCCTCGTATTTGAGATCCTGCGAGCGTTGGCCAATCGAGCAAAACGGGAAGAAGTGATTTTCTGAGCCAATCGAGGTGGGGCCGGCGATGGAGACATGATTGGCGAGGACGCAGCCATCACCGAGACTCACGCCGCGCCCGATCACGGAATAGGCTCCAATCTCGATATTTTCGCCAAGGCGGGCCGAGGGATCAATGACGGCAGTCGGATGAATCATTTGTCCACAAGCCCAAAAAGCAGTTCGCCTTCAGAGACGACCTCGCCGTTCACCAGACATTTGCAATCGGCTTTTCCGAGACGGCGTTTCATGCTGATCATTTTGCAATCGATGAAAAGCGTGTCGCCGGGGACCACGGGCTTGCGGAACTTGATGGCGTCAGCGCTCATAAAGTATCCGATTTTGCCGAGGTTTTCCGCACGCCGCATCATGACAATGCTCGCGACCTGGGCCATGGCCTCAACTTGCAAAACGCCGGGCATGACGGGATGGCCGGGGAAGTGCCCTTGAAAATACGGTTCGTTGATGGTGACGGCTTTGACACCAAGGGCGCTGGATTCCGTGACCTCAATGATGCGATCCACCATAAGAAAGGGATAGCGGTGAGGAAGGATGCGGTGAATGGCATTGATGTCCAGCACGCCGGCCTCGGCTGCGACCGGTTTGGGGGCCATCGACACCACCTCGGCGTGGCGTTTGACGAGGGCTCGCGCCAGATCGGTGTTGGGTCCATGACCGGGGCGCACAGCCACCACATGTCCGCGCAGACGCCGCCCGGCAAGGGTCAGGTCACCGACGATATCCAGAATTTTGTGACGGACAAACTCATCTGGAAAGCGGAGCGGTTCCTTGCTGAGGACGCTGTCCCCGCGCGCCACAATCGCATTTTCCAGACTGCCGCCCTTGATGAGGCCTTTGTCCATGAGCGGTTTGACGTCCTCGTAAAAAACAAAAGTGCGAGCTGCGGCGATTTCTTTTTCGTAAAATTCGGGCGTGATTTCCGCCGACAGAAACTGGGTGAACCGGCCCTCGGGTCCCACCTGGGTGCAGGAAATGCGGAATTTTGAATCAGGCAGCACAACCAACATTGACCCTTTGCCTTCGATGATCACTGGCTCGCTTGGTTCGAAAAACACGCGGGGAGCCTCCTGGTCGACCAGGCCGGCAGCGAGGATGGCTTGCACGTAAGCGATCGCACTGCCGTCCCCGATGGGTGGCTCGTTGGCATCCATCTCGATAAGGGCATTGTCAGCTCCCAGGCCGGTGAGGGCCGAAAGAACATGTTCGACCGTGTGGATTTTGGCACTGCCTTCCACCAGGGTCGTGGCACGTTCCACGGTGCGCACATTGGCGACGGCGGCCTCAATGATCGGTTGGTCGGGGAGATCGGTGCGCCGGAATTTGAAACCATGTCCGGGGGGAGCGGGATGGATGATGAGATTGACGGACTCGCCGGTGTGAAGGGCGGTTCCATTGAGCTTGGCGGGTGATGCGAGGGTGCGTTGTTTATCCACGGAAAATAATGTCTGTACAGGCTGGCGGAGTTTGCCGCCGGAGTCGAAAGCTTTTTCAGCCCTGGTGGGCCAGAAGGATCAACTCACGGAATCGGGCATTGTCAGCACGGAGCTTGCGAACCAGGGAGCGTCCGATGGCGGCAAGCAGGTGAATCGCAGCGCCCGGCTCCACAGCGGCCAGAACCCCAAGGGTCATCCTCGTGATCACCAGCATCTCGCAATCCTCCAAGGCCACGACATCCGCCGAACGCAAACCATCATCCACAAGCGCGATCTCTCCAAAAAAATCTCCTTCGCCCAGCGTTGCAATTTCGACACCCGCCGCAAAAACTTGAACCCGTCCGCGCAGGATCACAAACATGCTGTGCCCTTCCTCACCTTCGGAAATGATTTTTTCTCCCGTTGTGTGGACAGCCGAGGTGCTTCGGTCGATAAGTGCGCGGATTTCCTGTTCGTTGAGGTCGGCAAAAACCCGGAATTTTGCAAGCGAGTGTTCGCTGCCGGCCAGTTGAGGTTTTTGGGGATTAGACAATTTTTCCATCACGCATTGCAAAACGCTGCGGCATTTTTTCCGCGAGTTCCACGCTGTGAGTGACAATAAGCATCGTGACCTTCCCTTGGGAAGCAATCTTTAGCAGGGTCTCCGTCACGTGTGCCGCGTTTGCCGTGTCGAGGTTTCCCGTGGGTTCATCCGCCAGCAGAAGCCGCGGACTGCCCACCAACCCCCGGGCCAAAGCAGCCCGCTGCATTTCTCCCCCACTGAGTTGATGAGGAAAATGACGTGACCTCGGCGAAAGGCCCACCAACTCCAGGATGTCCTGCACCTTGCCCCTGGCCAAATCCCGGGCCTCACCCCGCAAAAGCAGTGGCAGTTCCACATTTTCGAAAACGGTCATGGACGGCAGCAGATTAAAAAACTGAAACACGATGCCCACCTGATGACGGCGGTATTGGGTGAGAATTTGGTCCGGCGCCGCGTGAAGGGGTGTGTCTCCAACCCACACCTCGCCCACATCCGGAGTGTCCAATCCCCCGAGAATATTGAGCAGGGTGCTTTTTCCGCAGCCGCTGGGACCCGTCACGGCCACACATGCTCCTTCAGGAATCTCCAGGTCCACGCCGTCGAGAGCTTTTACCTCGCCCCCGTTTCCGGAATAGTGTTTTGTGACCTTCTTAAAGACAATCATGCCAGATCATCCTGCGAAGTGGACTCATGATCAAGCGGACTTCGATGTTCTTGGGGAGGACGCGGATTTTCTTGCGGTGGGCAAACCGGCCGGCCTGCTCGTTCATCCCACGAAGCCGGGTGGGCCTCGCACGCTTTGGGATGGCTTGCGTGAGCTGCTTGGGTATGAACTCCTCAATGGCGGTCAGGTCTCAATCATCAACCGGCTTGATCGTGAGACCAGTGGGGTCGTGATTGTGGCAAAAAGCCGCTCGGCGGCGCGGCTGGCTGGTGCCGCCATGGAAGCGCGGGAGGTTGGGAAGTCTTACACCGCCATCGTTTTTGGTTGGCCGGAGTGGGAGGAGAAACTCGTCGATGCCCCGATCCTGCGGCGGGGGGAGGTTATGCCCTCCGAGGTTCATTTGGAGCGAATGGTCCATGCGTCAGGAGCCCCGGCAGTGACGGCCCTGAAAGTGCTGCACCGCGGGTCCTGTCTGCGGGGACGCTTTGCCGTCATTCGGGCCACTCCACAAACAGGCCGCACCCACCAAATCCGTCTGCATCTCGCGCATGTGGGCTTTCCCGTTTTGGGTGACAAGCTTTATGCACGAGGAAGCCACTGGTATTTGAGATTCATCGCCACAGGTTGGACCCCCGAATTGGAACAGGTGCTTTGGTTGCCACGTCACGCCCTCCATTGTTCCGAAATGACCCTCGCCGGCCGGGTTTGGCAGTGTCCCTTACCGGCGGATTTTCAGGCTTTTTTTGATGGGAATCCGGGCGTCACATCTCGTTCGGGCGGGCAACCATGATGCCGGCGTGGAGAGAGTAGCGGTTGAGGTAATCGCTGAGGCGGGAATCCACGAGGACTTTCTTTTCGTTCCGGGAAGCATGGAGAAAACGGAGGGTTCCCTTGCTGTCCCGGTACGCGATGCCGACGTGGGAGGTGTAAGACCCGTGCCATGTGGTGACGATGCTGATGATGTCGCCATTGCGGAGGTATTTTTCTGCGGCGGGGACGGACCGTTTTGGCACATACCAGATGCCGCGGGAAGAGAGGTCTTTTTCGACTTTGGCGAGTTTGGGGACAAGCGAGGGATTCGCCCGGAGTTGGCGGAAGTGACGTGAGCCTGTTCCTCCCATGTAATTCATGGAGCGGGTGATTTTTTTTGCACCCGGGAGCGAGGGCGTGATGTCTTTGACAAGGCCCCGCCGCTGATTGTCCTGAAGCCAGTCTTCGAGGTGGTGGAGTCGGGAGGCGAAGGTGCCATCACACTTGCCGCCGCGATAGCGATCAATTTCAATCGCGCGGAGGAAGTCTTGTTTGGTGGGGTTATCGGAGGTTTTGAGGACTCGGGCCGTGGCGAGCGCGATCTCGAAAAAGGTCCAGCAGTCCATGCCGGAAAAATTGGCAGCGGGCGTCTCCGTGCGATCGTGCAGCTCCAGAGTAAAATTTTTGTAGGGCGTGCCGGCAAGTGCCAGCCCGGCTTTGACGGTTCGGTCGCCAAGCGGCAGGGCCTTCCAGTTTTCCCGGACCCCCTTCTCGATGAGAGCCTGGAATTTACCGGGATTCACAAACACGACGCTTTCAGGAAGCGCCGCGAACAAAGCGGAAGGCAACAGGGCCAGCGCAAAGAGAAAAATTTTCATATCCTCAGTGTGCCATGTCTCCGGCGGACATCAATCCGCAGGATGCAGCATTTTGTCGTAGGTCGCGAGGGCAAGGAGCGGGAAGTGCTGGCGGTACATCTCGTATTTGAGATAAAAAACGCAGGGAAACCCGGTTCCGGTGGTGTAATCTTCAGCCCAACTTCCGTCCGGGAGCTGGGTGCGGATCAGATAGGCGATACCTTTACGGATGGATTCCCTGCGGGGGTCTCCACAGGCACAGATGCCCATGAGCGCCCACGCGGTTTGGCTCGGGGTGCTTGGGCCGAGGCCCTTGAGCGTCGGGAAATTGTAGGACTCGGGAGTTTCCCCCCAGCCCCCATCATCATTTTGACAACTCTCCAGCCAGTCGCGGCCGCGGCGGATCCATTCCTGGTCCATGTTTTGGCCGATGGCACCAAGGCCGCGCAGGGCCTGCCAGGTGCCGTAAATATAATTCACGCCCCAGCGGCCATACCATGAGCCGTCATCTTCTTGTGTCCTTCGCAACATTGCCACCGCGCGGAGCACTTCAGGCCGCGTCCGGTCAAAGCCGATGAGTCCCAGCAATTCGAGCACGCGGGCCGTGAGATCACTGCAGGTGGGGTCAAGAATGGCGTTATGATCCGCAAACGGCACGTGCTCCAGCCAGGGAGCGGTCACGTCTTTGTCAAAGGCGGCCCAACCCCCATCCCGGCATTGGAAGGAAAGAAGCCATGCCAGGGCGCGTTCGAATTGTTCGCCGCGTTCACGCAAATGCCAAAGCGCCATCAGGACCATCATCGTGTCATCGGTGTCCGGATAATATTTGTTGTCGTGCTCAAAGGCCCAGCCACTGGGTTCGGGGTGGGAGTTTTTGATGCCCCAATCGCCGCGAAAACGCACCTCACGTTCCTCCAACCATATCGCGGCCTGATCAAGGGCGGGGTGATCTTTTGGCAAGCCGGACTCAGCGAGAGCCAACGTGGTGATGGCCGTATCCCAAACCGGGGAAAGGCAGGGCTGGATCCGGAAATCCGCTTCATCGTCGACAAACAATCCTTCCATGTCTTTTTTGGCTTTTTTGACAATAGGATGGGACGCATCGTAACCCAGCGCATGAAGGGCCATGATCGCATTAAGCATCGAAGGGAAAATGGCTCCGAGCCCTTCGCTGCCGTCGCCCATGCGCTCGACCATCCACGCTTCGGCGGCTTTGACGGCCTTCTGGCGCAGGGGGTGAACCGGGAGCCGGTCATACATTTTTAAACCCTGATCGCAACGCAGAAAAAAATTCCTCCAGGCCCAGTAGCGGGGGTCTTTGCGCAGCGAGAGGTCGGTGTTTTCCAGGCCTGCGGGATACAACTCGTGGAGTTGTTTGTCCTGGGGTAGGGCGCGGGTGGGTTTGAAATGATTGAGAATCGTGAGCGGTGCGATGATCGCCCGCGTCCATGACGACATTTCGGCAAGGTTAAAAAAGAACCAGTTCGGTAGGAGGAAGATTTCGGGGGGGATGGCCGGCAGGAACTTCCATGGAAACTGCCCAAGCAAGGCGAGGTAAAGTTTGCCATAGGTGTTCATTTGGGGAATGCCACCAAGGCGGAGAATATTCGCGCGTGCCTCCCGCATCCAGGGGGCCTCAGGGGAATCACCAGCCAGCTTCAGCGTGAAGTAGGCTTTGACCGAGGCGTTGATTTCGCTGGGGCCATCAATAAAAATATTCCACCCGCCATCCTGCAATTGGCGGCGGCGGATGTGGTCAGCGCATTTTTTTTGGATGATGGGGTCCACTTCGCCCAGCCACTGCATCGCCAGCGAATAATCCGAGCAGAGGGTGCTGTCCACCAACAACTCGGCCTCCCAGTGGCCATCCGGGCGCTGCTGACGAAGGAGGTTTACCTGGGCGGAGGCCACCGCCTCTTCCAGGCTGCGAAGAGGAGATTCCACGTCTTGAGAATCCGGAAATGGCAACACACTGCGGGATGACGGCAACATGAGCCAAGTCTTGACCATCACGCGACGGATCGGAACTCTTTTTTTGAGAGTTAATCGATCAACCGCCGGGTGATCTCTCCATAGGAGTCAATTCTGCGGTCCCGAAGGAATGGCCAGTGGGTGCGTTGGGTCTCGACAAGCCCCAAATCCACTTCAACCACCAGCACTTCCTCCTCGGTCTCGCTGGCTTGGGCAAGGATTTCACCCGAGGGGTCGCAAATAAAGCTCTGACCCCAAAACTCAATCCCCTCCCCGCCATCAGGCGCTTCGTGGCCAACACGGTTGGGAGCGACGACGTAACAGCCATTCGCGATGGCATGGCTGCGTTGGATGGTTTCCCACGACGCATGTTGGCGGCGGCCGTGCTGGGCCTTCTCCGAGGGATGCCACCCGATTGCCGTGGGATAAAACAGGATCTGCGCTCCGCGAAGGGCCGTAAGCCTTGCCGCCTCGGGGTACCACTGATCCCAACAAACACAAACGCCGATTTTGGCACCTCCCAGGTCCCACGCCAGGTAGCCGAGGTCGCCGGGCGTGAAATAGAATTTTTCGTAGAAGAGCGGGTCATCCGGGATGTGCATCTTGCGGTATTTGCCGACAAGCGAGCCATCCGCGCCGATCACCACGGCGGTGTTGTGGTAAAGTCCTGCGGCACGACGCTCGAAAAGCGAAACGATAAGTCCCACCTTCAGTTCGGCGGCAAGCGCCCCGAATCGCTCCGTGGAAGGGCCCGGGATCGTCTCTGCCAATTCAAAGTATTTGTGGTCCTCGATCTGACAAAAATACACAGACGCAAACAACTCTTGAAGGCAGATGACCGTGGCCCCGCGGGCTGCGGCTTCGCGGATTCCACGTTCAGCGGCATCAAGATTCTCGGCGATGTCTGTGGAGCAACGGTTTTGAACGAGCCCGACAGAAAGCTTGGTGGAAGAGCGGGGCATGGTGGCTTGCTGCGGAGGGTCAGTCTTTTTTCACCGAGGCCGCTGGCACGATTTTGATGCTTTCAATCTCGACCCGCTCGGTGGGTTTGCTGGGCTCGCCGCTCGGGGAGGTCGTCACGGGCACGGCCTCAATTTTGTCCAACACATCGAGGCCTTTGACAACTTTTCCAAAACCCGAGTACTGACCGTCCAAATGTGGCGCGGCACCCAGCATCAGAAAAAACTGGCTGCCGGCCGAGTCAGGATCCGCCGAGCGCGCCATCGAGATCACGCCGCGGGTGTGTTTGCGGCTGTTGAACTCCGCAGGGATTTTGTAGCCGGGGTCGCCGGTGCCGTAGCGGGCTTCCTGCTCCAGGTCTTTGGTGAGCGGGTCCCCTCCCTGAGCCATAAAACCTGCAATGATCCGATGAAAGGACGTCCCATCATAGAACCCGTCATTGGCAAGTTTTTTGAAATTTGCGACAGTTTTGGGTGCCACCTCTGGCCAGAATTCCAGGACAAACTCTCCTTTGGTGGTTGAAACGACTGCCACTTCTGGCACGGCATCGGCAGCAATCGCGCGAACACACAAAAGGACAGCAACAAGGAGGAGAGCAATTCGGGTTTTCATGAAGCAACACGATTCCATAAATGGCTGACGTTTTACAGTCAGAAATTGGTTTCATTGGTTTTCCTTTTTCCCCTCATAAGGGAGTGCTTAAGACCGGGGAAGGTTGTGCCTCGCTGAATTAAGAAAAGCAACTCTGAGGAAAGCAACAAATGGGCGGGCAAGGGACTGCCAGCCCTACCCAGGCAATGGACGTGCTGGCGCAAGCGCGAAGCGCCCCCTTTGATGGTAGGGCTGTCAGTCCCTGCCCGCCCACTTGTCTTTTGAGGATTTCAGAAAGGATCGAATATTTCAAAAAACCAGACCGACCCGGACCTCGGCCGCCATTTAATGACACTCCCCTGCAAGAGAGGGTTGATCTTTTGCCGGCAATTGCTAGCATCTTGCCACATGAAACGTGTCTTTTCCGTAACTCTTGCCGCCGTCCTGCTGATCGCTCTCCCAGCCTGCAAAAAAAAGCAGGGCGATGAATACGCGGGAGTCGACGGGGATTATGTCTCGGGGACCCCACTGGCTGACCGGATTGATGGTGCCAATTTTTTTGGATCCAATGTGGAACGTGGCAAATTCCCACCAATTTATTTCGAGTATGACAGCTATGCGGTCTCCGGCTCCGAGCAATCCAAAATCGATCAAGTGGCGTCCTCGGTCGGTTCTTCGGGCACAATCATCATCGCCGGATTCACCGACGAGCGGGGCACCGAGGAATACAATCGCGGCTTGGGAGAAAAACGGGCCATTGCCGTTCGTGAGGCTTTGATTTCCGCCGGCGTGAGCGCCTCCAAGGTCCAAACGGTGAGCTTTGGTGAAGACATGCCTGCCGACCCCGGAAGCGGAGAGTCCGCCTGGGCCTTGAATCGTCGTGCGGAGTTTGGTGTCGTCAAGTAGTCGGCCTCCCGCGTGCGAATTCCACTCCTTGACCTGACCCGGCAACACCGGCAGGTTTCCTCCGCGGTCTCTGCCCGCGTGGCGACCGTCTTCGAAACCCAGCAATTTGTGTTGGGGAAAACGGTGGAGGATTTTGAGGAAGCGTTTAAATCAGCGTTTGGCTTCAATCACGCTGTTGGCATGTCCTCCGGCACCGACGCGCAACTCGCCATTTTGATGGCGCTGGGGATCGGACGCGGGGATGCGGTCATCACCTCGCCCTACACTTTTTTTGCTACTGCAGGGTGCATTGACAGGCTGGGTGCCGAACCCGTCTTTGTCGATATCCGCCGGGACACCATGCATCTCGATGCTTCAAAACTTGAGGAATACCTTGCAACCCAATGCCGTCATGACGCCTCGGGAAATCTCGTCACCGCACGAGGCAATCGTGTCCGCGTGGTGATCCCTGTGCATTTGTTCGGGTCGGTCTGCCCGATGGATGAAATCCTGGAAATCGCCGACCGCTTTCAGTTGGAAGTGGTGGAGGATGCCGCGCAAGCCGTCGGAGCCATGTATCCCTCGCGCAAAGGACCCCTTCCGTCCGGCGCGATTGCGGGCTCCGCCTATTTCAGCTTTTTCCCCACGAAAAATCTGGGAGGTGCCGGCGATGGGGGGTTGGTGGCGTGTGAGGATGCCGCTTTTGCAGAAAATCTTCGGAATATCCGGAACCATGGAATGACACGCACGTATCACCATGAATCCGTGGGAGGCAATTTCCGGTTGGATGCGCTTCAGGCGGCTGTGCTGCACGCCAAACTGCCATTTCTGGCTGGCTGGAATGAGGCCAGAAAACACAATGCCGATCTTTACCGGGACGGCTTTCACGACCTGGTCGCTTCCGGCGCTGTCATCCTTCCCACAGAACCGTATGCCGGCTCCGGCCTTCAAGGCCACCACACCTACCACCAATATGTCATCCGGGCCAAAGACCGGGATGCTTTAAAAGCTCACCTGGCCACCCAAGAGATAGGACATGCCGTGTACTACCCTCAACCCCTCCATCTGCAACCCTGCTTTGCCAGCCTCGGCCACAAGCCCGGGGATTTTCCTGAATCCGAACGCGCCGCCCGCGAGTCCCTCGCCCTTCCCATATACCCGGAACTCGAGGCCTCGGAACTTTCGCAGGTGGTCGAAGCGATTACGGAATTTTACCGGCAAGCCTAAGCAATCCGGCGGAGCTGGATGGAGTCAAAGCGA
Source organism: Terrimicrobiaceae bacterium (assembly GCA_041738805.1). GTDB lineage: Bacteria > Verrucomicrobiota > Verrucomicrobiia > Chthoniobacterales > Terrimicrobiaceae > JAJTZA01. The sequence goes on from JBGSPC010000226.1 coordinate 54,664, forward strand.
TCCGGGCCCACAACCACGTCGGTGAGAATAATCACTTCGTCACCATGGGAGACAAGGCCCTGAGCCAGGAGCAACCTTTCCGCTTCCGCGATGGTGAAATCCGGGCGGAGGTCAAAAGGCATCACAATCGGCAGAGTCGCCCAATTCAGTGTGAGGCGCCGGGCGACTTGCTCGCTGGGGGTGAAGGCATAAATCGGGGCCTTGAGGGGGCGTTGCTGACTGAAGTGATCGGCCATGAATCCCCGTTTGGTGAAAACGAGGATCTTGGAATCCGGCATTGAGTTCGCCAGCTGTACGGCAGAATGCACGGTTTTTTCGCGGGAGGATTTTGTCACCGCAAACTGTGCAAAATTCAGACCTCCCGTCCGCTCGATACGCCGGGCCACGCGGTCCAGCACGCCCACCGCTTGCACCGGATATTTGCCCACCGTGGTTTCTCCGCTGAGCATGATGGCATCAGCCTGCTCAAAAACCGCGTTGGCCACATCCGTGATTTCCGCACGGGTGGGCATGGGGTTTTCAATCATGGATTCCAACATGTGCGTCGCCACAATGACCTGACGGCCCCGCTCGATGCAGCGTTTGACGATCCGGCGCTGGATGATCGGCAAGTCCTCCATGGGACACTCAATCCCGAGGTCGCCACGGGCCACCATCACAATGTCAGCGGCCTCGATGATGCTGTTAATAAATTTGACCGCATGCTGATCTTCAATCTTGGCGATAATGCGCGCCGGACTCCCATGCTCGCCAAGGACCCTCCGGAGTTCCTGGATATCATCGGCCTCGCGGCAAAAACTCAGCGCCACATAATCCACGCCTAGCGAAGCTCCCAGTTCAATGTCCTTGAGATCCTTCTCGGTCAGGGGTGGCAAATTGACCCGCACACCCGGCAAATTGATATGACGCCGTGATCCCAACGTTCCCTGCGTGAGCACTTGGCAGCGGATGCGGTTATGATCCTTGGCGAGCACTTTCATGTGAATCACGCCATTGTCCACCAGGACCGTATCTCCCACGGAGATATCGTTCACCAATCCCTCATAGTTAACATCCACGGAAGCGACCTCATCACTTTTTTCCCCGCGGACGGTGAACTCAAAGATGTCACCGGGCTTCAGATCGAGCTTAGTTTCAAGGTCTCCGGTGCGAATGGCCGGACCTTGGGTATCCATAAGAATTCCTGTCACAATGCCTAAATCAGAAGAAACTTTGCGGATGGTTTGAACCACCTCACGAACCCACTCGTGCGTGGCATGGCTCATGTTGAGCCGGAGAACATTGGCCCCGGCGAGGATGAGGGCCCGAAGCACTTCGGGGGAGTCGGTCGCGGGACCGAGCGTGCAGATGATTTTTGTTTTGCGGGGGGGATTTGCGGGTGGGATGGGGGCTGGAATGGGATTGGCAGGCAGTGACGTCATTCTTTGCGGTATCGTTTGGTCAGGTAAAGGGCGAGGATGAAAATAATAAGCAGCAATGTTCCGAGTGCCGCGCCAAAGGGCTGATTGCGACCCGCCGTGAACTGGCTGTAAATCACCTGCCCGATCGTTGGCTCCCGTCCACCACCCATAAGATTTGTGATCGCAAACATGGCAATGGACGGAATGAAAACCAGCAGAGCACCCGCCGCGATTCCCGGGCTTGTGAGGGGAATGATGATCTGAGAAAAAGCGCGGACCGGACCGGCTCCAAGATCGTGGGCGGCTTCAATCATGGCCCCATCCAAACGTTCCACACTGGAATAAATGGGCAGGATCATGAATGGCAAAAAATTATACACGAGCCCGAGAACACTCGCGAACGGGGTATACATCATGGTGAGGGGCTCTGACACGATGTTCATCGACAAAAGAACCGTATTGAGAAGGCCCTCTTTGCTAAGGATCGTGATCCATGCGTAGGTGCGGATCAGGAAGCTTGTCCAGAACGGGATCATGACCAGCGCAAGCAGGATCTCCCGCGTGCGGGGCCCTGATCTCCCAATGTAGTAGGCCACTGGATACCCCAGCACCATGCAGATGAGAGTTGTCAGAAAAGCGTAATAAACCGAGACAAGCAATACCTTCAGCCATGTCCACTGGAAGGCCCGTGCATAATTCTCGAGAGTCCATGTGAAATGAATCGTTCCCAATCCACGCTGCTCGGCAAAACTCAGCGCCACCAACATCCCGGTTGGCAGAATCACAAACAGCAGAAGCCAGATCGCGAGGGGGGTAAAGACCAGCCAGGCGAGCAGGCCGGGCTTTCGCCGGAAAGCCCCGCTGCCGCCTGCCACGATTTGCCCCACTGCTGCCATAAATTATTCCCGCCAGCGGCAGGATGATTTACTGGGCCTTGATCGTGGTGACCACTTCATCAATCTGTGAGGCCTGATCGCCAATATCTTTGAAGAGCTGCAGGGACTTGATTTCCGCCTCGGTGGGGAAACTCGCAGGGTTGTTAAGCTGCTCGGGCGTGAGCAACTTCCGGGCCGCAAGATTCGGATTGGTGTAAGGGAACTCGTCCGAAATCAATTTGCTGACCTCGGGGCGCAGGATGTAGTTCATGAAAAGCTCGGCATTCTTCGGGTGCTTGGCCGTTTTGGGAATCGCCAGGCTGTCCACAAAGAGGTGGGACCCCTCGGCGGGGATCACCCATTTGAATTTTTCATTTTCCTCAAGAAGTTTGGCCCCTTCGCCTCCCCAGACAATTCCGAGGGCCACATCGCCGTTCAGGAGAGCGGTTTTTGGGCTGTCGGAATCATACACCTGAACCAGAGGCAGCCACTTCTGCAGCAGAGGTTTGGCTTTCTCCAGGTTTTCCGGTGTGACTTCATTGATGGGAATGTCGAGGGTTTCAAAGGCCCAACTCACAATTTCCCGGGCATCATCAAGAACCACGATCTGACCTTTGAATTTGTCCTGGAACACATCGTTGTAGCCACGAATTTCGTCTTTCACGAGCTCGGTGTTAACCACAATTCCGACGGTTCCGGCCATGAAAGGCACGCTGAATTTGTTGCCTGGATCGAAGGCCAGGTTGAGAAAATCAGGACCAATGTTTTTGAGGTTCGGAATGGCGGCATGGTCCAAAGGATGCAGGGCATCTTCTTTGACAAGTGCCTCAATCACGTACTCACTGGGTTGAATGATGTCATAGGCACCTCCCCCGGCCATGAGCTTGGCCAACATCTCCTCGTTCGAGGCATAGTTTTCCACAGAAACCTGGATCCCGGTTTCTTTGGCGAAATCATCGATCACGCTTTGCGGGATGTATTCGGACCAACTGAAAACTGACAAGCGTTTGGGCTCGGTCGTTTCGGGAGCGGCAGCGGGAGCCTCTTGTGCAGCGGCCTTGGTAGCGGCTGTGCTTTCAGGCTTGGGTGCCTCTTCGGTTGGGGCGGCGGGTTTTCCACAGCCCACAAGCATCAATGTTGTTGCGGCTGCGGCGATCAGGGTGGCTTTCATTTTCATGGTTTTTGTTTCCTTGTTAGAAGTTGGCTTCCGAGAACAATAAAGATCGTCGCAAGAACGAAGATCGCACTCAAGGCATTTAACTGCGGATTGAGACCAACCCTCGCCATGCCATAAACTTTGAGCGGAAGGGTCTGGGATGTTGCCCCGGAAGTGAAGACTGAGACGATGTATTCATCAAACGACAGCGTGAAGGACATCAAGGCTCCTGAGATGATGGCCGGCATGAGGTAAGGAACAATCACGAGCCAGAACGCTTTGACGGGTGGGGCGCCGAGATCCATCGCCGCCTCCTCGAGCGCGGGATCAATGCCCTGCAACCGCGCCTGCACGCCCACAAGGACAAAGGGAAAGCAAAACGTGGTGTGGGCAATGATGAGTGTCGTGTAGCCCAGAGGCAGATGCATGAGGTGCACAAACTGGGCCAGAAGGCTCGCTCCCATAAGAACCTCCGGGATCACCATCGGCACAAAAATCAGGAGACCGATGGCCTGTTGCCAAGGGAACCGATAGCGGTAAAGCATCCAGGCCCCAATCGTCCCGAGAAGCGTGGCGAGCACGGTCGTGACGCTGGCCACAATGAGGCTGTTATAAAACGCGGTGAGCAGGGTGCGATTGTTGAAAAGCTCGCCATACCACTTCAGAGAGAACCCTTCCCATCGGATATTCAACCGGGACTCATTGAAGGAGAAAACAATCAGCAGGAGGATCGGAATATAGAGAAAAGCAAAGACCAGCAATGTCCATAAGCCGAAGAGGGAGCGCTGCATCCGGGGTCCGCGAAACTTCCGCAGCAGGGTTTGCACGGGAAACGGCAAGAACGGTGAGGCAACCGCCGACATGGCGCTCTATAAAACATATTCCCGGCGCGGCTCATAGTAGAAAAATTACCGCCGACTGACCAGGCGCGATCAAAACGGGATGAGGATTCCCTGAGGTCAGGGGGCATGGTCGTCTAGGCCGTGTTGGCTATCCCGGGAGAATCACGCTCCAGAACGACGGGACGCCGCGTTTCGCCTGGCTCACCCATAAAATTATCAATCTGACAATTGGTTGGACTCGACAAATCTCAAGCCCCGCCCGAAGATCAACCATTTGATCCCCCATGCTTCCCGTTGATTCTGCCCGCATCGCCTATCCGAACGAGGCGCGGGCCATCATTGACGTCACCAAAGCCCCGTATTTTGCCGACAACACCGGCACCCAGGATTGCACAGCAACTTTGGTGCGCATCTTGGACGACTTGTTGCAGACCTCCATGGATGGCATGCAAAAGGTGATGGCAATTCTTGAAGCCGAGCCGGCCAGGAACAAGCTGCTTCCAGGCAGTTTTGAGAATCGCAAGCAGGACGGCCGACCATTCGGTGTGTTTCCGATCGATGGTCCCACGGGAATGATCATCTATTTCCCAAAAGGCACCTACCTGATTAGCGACACGGTCTGTTATTCTTTCGACAACCTCCGCAATGGCCTGGACGCTGAACTCAATTGGTGCATCCGTTTTCAGGGCGAGAACGAGCAGGAATGCACCATCAAGCTCCAGGACCACAGCAAAGGCTTTGAATATGGAATGAGCCGGCCGATGATCAGTTATATCCGGGGTGCCTTCTCAAATATCGCGATGTCGAATTTCATGCGAAACCTCACCATTGACATCGGGGCGGGAAATCCCGGTGCGGTTGGTGTGGAGTTCATGGGGAATAACTGCGCCGGCATGCGC
>JBGSPC010000242.1:0-7738 GCA_041738805.1 Terrimicrobiaceae bacterium
GATCCGCATTCACAAAGCTCTGACGCCTGCAGCGCTGGAAAAATTAAACGCGGATTTTGCGAATTTCATCATCGGTGTTCCAATCGTCCAAGGCCCGGCCCTTCGTGAAGAAGCAGACGATGCCCACCTCGCTCACTTCCATCGCATCGTGTTTGTGCCAAAGAAAAACTTTGGAGCGCTGCGTCATTTTATCGATGCCCTCAATGCGTCGGAAACGGTTCCTGAGTAGGCTCAAAAATTTGTTCCATTCCTCTGCCCTTCAGGACTCCAACCTCAACAGCCAATTGTAGACGATTAACCGGTCGGCGGGGATATTGAGAAAGTGGGGGCCGACGGTGATGTTTCGGCTCATAAAGCCGAAGTAACGCCGCTGCCATGACGGCATGTCGCTTTTCGGGCAGGAGAGGATCACATACCTCGCCACCACAAAAAAAGTGTCATTCACATCAAAGGGAAACTGCCCGTCCGCCTGGGCACTGGCTTGTGCCATCATCATCGGCACATCGGGCTCGACCATATAGCCATGGGACCCATAAACAACCCACAGGCCACCGTCATATTTCGTGATTGATGTGTTGAGGCATCGAGCAAAAGGGCTCTCCCAGCCCGCGTCCAGCAGCAGGATCACCACGCGCTCTCCGATCACACGCACCCGCCGGTATTGCTCCAAAATGGAAGCGACGGCATGTTCCGGGCTGGGCTTGCGAACCACAAAAACTTGCGTGCCAGCCACCTTCTGGAATTCATCGGTCGCCAACCTCCGTCCAAGCTCCTGCGTGCTGACGGCCCCAAAGCTCAACGTGCGCCGCACAAGCCCCCATCCCCGGTGCCATGTCAGCATCGTTGCGGCGACCCCACCCGCCAGGAGGATCGGAACGATCCCCCCCTCCAGCACCTTGCTCAGACAGGCCAGGAACAGCGGCAGGTCAATCGCCATCAAGCCCACGAACAACAATCCGGTCTGCCAAGCCGGCCGTTTCCATACCACATGCACAACCGCAACAAAGGCCACGGTGGTGATCACCATCGCTCCCGTCACAGCGATTCCGTAAGCATTAGCCAGCGCCTCACTGCTACGAAACCCAAGAACCAGCATCACCGAAGCAGTGCCCAAAAGCAGATTCACCAACGGAATAAAAATCTGACCATGGGAGTGGGAGCTTGTGTGTTTCACGAACATTCGCGGGAGGTAGCCAAGGTCGATAGCTTGACTGGACAGTGAAAAGACCCCGCTGATCAGGGCTTGGGAGGCAATGATTGTGGCCATGGTTGCCAGGATCACCAAGCCGGCCCTCAGGGTTTGGTCCGGGGCCATCAAAAAAAACAGATTCGGATCGCTGGCGGCTTCAGGCAACCGCAAGACCAAAGCCGCTTGCCCGAGATAATTCAGAATGAGCGCAGGAAACACAATCCACCGCCAGGCCTGGAGGATCGGGCCTCTCCCGAAATGCCCCAGGTCCGCATAGAGGGCCTCGGCCCCGGTCACCGCCAGCACCACGGCCCCAACCAGCGCCCACGCTCCCCAGCCGCCATGGATCAAGAGCCCGACACCATGGGCAGGATTTAACGCCGCGAGGACCTCAGGCCTCTGAATAATCTGAAACATCCCCAACCCTGCCAAACACACAAACCACACGGCCATCACCGGCCCAAAAACCCCACCCAGCCGTCCGGTGCCGAAACGCTGAACCCCGAACAACAAAACGAGAATAGTGACCGTGAGGGGCACGTTCCAACTTTCAAAGTCCGGCCGAATGGTGGAAAGTCCCTCCACGGCACTCAGCACCGAAATCGCCGGCGTGATCGCCCCGTCCCCGAACAAGAGTGCCGCACCAAATATAATCAGGATGCTCAAAACGGACCATCCCGCCTTCCCGAAAATCGGCGATTTCCCGAGCAGGGCCATCAGGGCAAAAATGCCGCCCTCGCCCTCATAATCGGCCCGCATCACAAGCACGACATATTTGACCGTCACCACCAGGAACAGCGTCCAAACAATCAAAGAGGCCACTCCCATCGCTGCACTTGCCCCCACCACCGCCAGCGCCGTTTCAAAAGCGTAAAGCGGGCTGGTCCCAATATCCCCAAACACCACCCCCAATGCCAACAAGGCCAGCGTCGCCTGATTAAACGTTTTTGCGGGTGACCTCACGGCCCGCAAGCAAAGCAGCCGCAACGCTCTCTGACAAATCAGGAATTTCCTTTGCGGGGCCCAGGGGGAGGATGCTAACGGGTTTTGACGCGAATAACGATTCCTGTCATCGTGATTGAATGCAGCTGTCGATGCGCACCGATTACGCCCTCCGGGCCCTTTTCACCCTCGCTGATGTTTTCCCCGGCAAACCCATCCCGATTGGGGAGTTGGCAAGAGGCAATGACATTCCCAAGCGCTTTCTGGAACACATCATGTTGGAGCTAAAAGCGGGGGGCTGGGTTTCCAGTATGGCCGGAAAACACGGCGGATACGTGCTGGCCAGAGAGCCCGGCAAAATCACGATGGGAGAAGTGGTGCGTCACTTCGACGGTTATCTTGCGCCGATTGCCTGTGTGTCGGCGAGCGGCTACCGTCCCTGCTCGCAAGAACCGATTTGTCGTTTTCGCAGGATTCTGTTGGACGCACGAAATATGGTCACGCGCCTGATGGACACCACCACCCTTGAGTCCGTACTCAAGGTTTCTCCGGTGACACATCATGAGGTTATCACCGGATTGGATGGAGAAGGGATTTGAGGGCAAACCCGTGAAATGTTTCTCGAAGAGTGAGTTTTAGGCGGTGGATTTTCGATTGCTGATTGCCGGGCTGCTTGTCATTCAACAATCAAAAGTCTTTGAAAAATAGACAGACGGCTTGGCGGTCTCACTATCCTCGCAGTTTCACCAGCAAGTCGCCCCCATCGACCGCGTCTCCGACTCCGGCAAACACCCCATCGATCACTCCATCCATGGGTGCGTAGAGGGTGGTTTGCATTTTCATGGCTTCGAGAGTGAGGAGTTTGTCGCCTTTTTTCACGCGCGAACCGACGCCTGCTCCTGCGGAGGTTATCATTCCGGGGATGGGAGCTCCCACCTCGGCGGGGTTTGAGGCATTGGCTTTTGCGCGGGATTTTGTGGAGACCTGCGCCGATTTATCCAAGGCGGTGGCCTCGCGTGGCATGCCATTCAGCTCGAAGGAAATGATGCGGCGTCCATCTTTGTCAGGTCCACCGATATTCACGAGTTTGATAAAGAGGGTTTTGCCTTCCTCAATATCCACGGTGATTTCTTCGCCGGGTTTCAGGCCATAAAAAAAGGCGGGCGTTGGCAAGACACTCACATCGCCGAATTCGCGTTCGAATTTTGAGAACTCCGCAAACACCTCGGGATACATCAAATGGCTGAACAGTTCGTCATCGTCCGGGGCATGTTTTAATTTCGTCGCAATTTCTGAGCGAACGGTGGTCAGATCCACGGCTGCCGCACGGGCTTTTTGTTTTTTGCCTTTTCCGAGGACGACCCTCACAAGGTCCCTGGGCCAGCCGCCCATGGGCTCGCCAAGGCCTCCGGCAAGCATGTCTTTAACTGACTCGGGAAATGGCATGCCTTCTTCAAGATTCACAACGTCGGCCGGCCGGATTCCACGGGTGAAAAGGAAGAGCGCCATGTCGCCGACAACTTTGCTGGACGGCGTGACTTTGACGATATCCCCGAACAGCAGATTGACCTCGGCGTAACACTTGGCGATTTCCGGCCACCGGTGACCAAGCCCCATGCTTGTCGCCTGCTCTTTCAGATTTGTGAATTGCCCGCCCGGCATTTCGTGGAGATAAACGTCCGCACTGCCGGTTTTGGGGGCTGTGTCAAAGGGCTGATAATAGGAACGGACTTGCTCCCAATAGTCAGCATAGGCATTCAGGGCTTCCAGGTCCAAGCCGGAGGCACGCGGTGTGTTCTGCAAGGCGGCCACAAGGCTGTTGAGGTTGGGTTGGGACGTGGACCCCGACATGGAAGAAATGGCCGCATCGATGACATCAGCTCCCGCTTCGGCAGCCAGCAAGGCGGAGGCAGAGTTCACACCGCTGGTGTCATGGGTGTGAAAATGCACAGGCATGCCCACCTCGGAACGCAGGGTCTTGATGAGCGCCCGCGCCGCAAAAGGACGACACAGACCAGCCATATCTTTCACGGCCAGAAAATGCGCCCCCATTTTTTCAAGCTCCTTGGCAAGGCTCACATAATACTTGAGGGAATATTTGGTGCGTTTGGGATCAAGAATATCTCCGGTGTAACAGAGCGTTCCCTCGCAAACCGCGTTGGTCCCCCGGACGGCTTCCATGGCGGTTTTCATGTTCCGCAAATCATTCAGCGAATCAAAAATCCGGAAGATATCCATACCGGCTTCCGCAGAATGTTTCACGAATCCTTTCACCACATTCGGCGGGTAGTTGGAATAGCCCACCGCATTCGAGCCGCGGAACAACATTTGAAAACAGATATTCGGAACCCGTTTCCTGAGTTCGCGGAGCCGCTCCCAGGGATCCTCACGAAGAAAGCGCATCGACGCATCAAAGGTTGCACCGCCCCACATTTCCAAACTGAAAAGACCGGGACTCCGGCGCGCCACGGCATCTGCCACGGCCAACATGTCATAGGTGCGCACCCGCGTTGCGAGAAGGGATTGATGGGCATCCCGGAAGGTTGTGTCAGTGAACAGCACCCGCTTTTGAGAGCGTGTCCATTCCGCAAATTTTTGCGGGCCGAGTTCGAGCAAAAGCTGGCGGGTTCCGTCCTTGGGTGGCCTCTTATGGTCGCACGCTGGACGCGGGGCGGGTGCCAGGGGCGCAGAGATTTTGTGGCCCTTCGCCTGTGGGTTGCCGTTGACAATGACATCCGACAAGAAGGCGAGCAGCCGTGAGGCACGGTCTTTCCGGGGTTTGAAATCAAACAGGGCGGGCGTGTTGTCAATGAGGGTCGTGGAGGCCTGCCCCGAAGAAAAGGTTTCGTGATGGATGACATTCTCCAAAAACGGAATGTTGGTTTTAACACCCCGGATCCGGAATTCCCGCAACGCACGGTGCATGCGCTGGAGGGCCATCGGAAACGTCTGACCGGAGGCCGTGATTTTGACGAGCAGGGAGTCGTAAAACGGAGTCACCACACTGCCGGTGGTTCCCATACCGGAGTCCAAACGGATCCCAAAACCTGCGGCGCTGCGGTAGGTGATCAGCTTGCCGTAGTTGGGCGTGAACTTATTCGCGGGGTCCTCGGTCGTGACCCGGCATTGGACGGCGTAGCCATTGCGGGGGATGTCCTTTTGAGCGGGCATGGCGAGTTCTTCCCCGTGAAGTTTTGCTCCGGCTGCCACCAAAATCTGCGAGCGAACAAGGTCAATGCCGGTGATCTGTTCCGTGACCGTGTGTTCGACCTGGATCCTCGGGTTCATCTCAATGAAGAACCACTCCTTCTTGTCCAAATCATAAAGAAATTCGATTGTCCCGGCATTGTTATATCCGATGCCTTTGGCGATCCGCACCGCAGCATCACACAACTCCTCGCGGATTGCCTCATCCAGCCCGATCGAGGGGGCCACCTCGATCACCTTTTGGTGGCGGCGCTGAACCGAACAATCCCGCTCGTGCAGGTGAAGGACATTTCCAAAATTGTCCCCAAGAATTTGCACTTCGATGTGTTTCGCACGCGGGATGTATTTTTCCAAAAACACGGCGGGATTTCCAAAAGCGCGTCCGGCTTCCCCCTGGGCCTCATCGAGCAAATCGGCTAATTCCGAGTCTTTCCGCACGACCCGCATCCCGCGGCCGCCGCCACCAAAGGCCGCTTTGATGATCAAAGGAAAACCGATGCTGCGGGCAATCTTCAACGCCGCATTACGATCCACGATCGGATCTTCCGTGCCGGGCAATGTCGGAACCTCCAGCTTTTTCGCGAGGGTCCGGGCCGCTGTTTTATCCCCCATCATTTCCAACAACTCCGGATTTGGCCCGACGAAGGTGATTCCGGCGGACTTGCAGGCCTGCGCAAAGGCCGCATTCTCTGACAAAAACCCATACCCGGGATGAATCATGTCCACGTTATGGTATTTCGCCAAATCGACGATCCCTTCGATGTCCAAGTAGGCCCCGACCGGTCCCTTGCCCTCACCCACCGCATAGGCTTCATCGGCTTTGAACCTGTGCATCGAGAGGCGGTCTTCCTGCGCGTAAATCGCCACGGTCCGCATCCCCAACTCTGTGGCCGCCCGGAAAACCCGGATGGCTATTTCGCTGCGATTTGCAACAAGCAGCTTTTTTCCTGTGACCGTGCGCTGGGAGGGGAGAGACTTGGAAGGCATAACATCACATCACTAGCAGGGTCTCCAAAGATTTTCAGCCCCAATTTTGGTGGAAGAGATGCGCCCGATGTGGAACATGATCATTTTCCAGCAACAGAATCACCTTTGGCCTTGCCAACCCGGAGATGCTTGCTAAGGAAATGCCTATGATCCTTGGAACCAAAAAAGCAGAGGTGGATCGATTGCTTGGGAACCCGGTTCTCTCAACCAATATCCTTGGCCTGAATCATTCGGGTGAGAAGGCGTTTTCATATCCGCAGGGCGCATTTGAGATCATTGTGGGCTACATTAATGACATGGCCCGCTACATGGCCCTGGTTCGCAAACGCGGCCCAATGGTTGCGCTGACACCCTCCGAGCTTTCAGCGGCCCTGACCCTGAATGCCCCCGCCGCGATGTGGACCTTGGAAACATCCGCCGTGCCTGCACCGAAGCGTGCTGATTCAAAGTCCAAGGCAACTCCTGCCAAAATCAAAGCCGGGGCCGGACCAACGACCTACCTCTCCTACACCGAGCGCGATCCCAAAATCAAAGATCGCGTGACCAAGGAGCTTTTTGGCTGGGTGCCGGCCGCTTCGCCATACGCCTTTTTCTACCAACCAAACCTGGAAGGCCAGCTGCCTCTCGTGCCCAGCGAGTGGGCCGTCGAGCAGAAGCTGGGTTAAATAAGCCGGCCAGGAAGCCGGTCCCGGAATGTTTACGGTTCGGGGTTTGCAGCAATAAACTTTTTGAACCATTGGCCGGACGGCTCAAGGATCAGCGAGCGCTTGTCGGCGGACAGGCGCGTGAGTCCAAAATTCGCGGCATATCCTTCGGCCCATTCGTAATTGTCAATCAACGTCCACGGGAAATACCCGCGAATATCGACCCCGTCATTCATCGCACGCCGTAGTTGATTAATGTGCTCGCGGAAGTAGCGGATTTTTTTGTGTTCGCTCTGGGTGCCGATACCATTTTCTGAAACGATGATCGGCTTTCCATAACGCTTGTGAACTGTCGTCAGGGCACTATGAAAGCCCTCGGCGTCGATCTCCCATCCGTTCTGAGTGAAGTTCGAAGTGAGCTCGCCCTGAGGGCGCACAATAAACCGGCTGGCGGAGGCATCCTGGGAATAATAATAATTCACGCCGATCATGTCCATTGTGTCAGCCACGGCATCTAGGTGGTCCCAATTTTGACGCTGCATCATGTTATAAACAAATCCGGTGGGATCCTGGAGGTGGTTTCTCCGCCAGTTGGGGATGGAATAGATGCCGACGATGAGAGCATCCTTGCGATGCGAGCGAACAATGTCCGCTGCATCACGGAACATCCGGATCGCGACCTTGTTGGCTTTTTTCAGTGCTCCCGGCGTGAGCAGCAAACCCGGAGGCCAATGCCCGCCAAAGTAACTGATATAAAGGTCGCCATTGG
>JBGSPC010000025.1:0-51177 GCA_041738805.1 Terrimicrobiaceae bacterium
CCGCCGAGGCGGTGACGACCCCGCGCTTCGCCTCCCTGGGGCTCAGCACGGCCATCCGGTTGCAAGCACCTCGCCACTTGTACGACTTCACCGCCGAGAGATCCTCGCGTTTGACCCAGATCTCCGGACCCGGCTCATCACCGGGCAACACGAGGCGTTCCATCGGTGTTGGCGACCCGAAGCGATAGACCCGCTCGCGGGCCAAAAGGATCTCCTGACGAAGCTGGCGATCGAGGGGCAGAGAGTCACGGTCCATGGTCATGCCGATCAAACCGGTTTCAGCCGCAGGAAACAAGCCACACTTGTCTGGAAGCGGTTCTCTATTTCGAAAGGGGCTGGGGAATTTAATGAAAAGCATCGGCAAGGATTACATTTCATCAAATCCAAAATGGGGTGCAGGTTGCGCACTGAAGGCTTCAGCGGCAGTACTACCTTGCGGGATCGGACAAAGGTCGAGGACCGACAATAAGGTATCAGGCCGGCTGGAGCTCGAACGGATTGGCAACCGACCAGCGTCCGAACTCGCGAAGGAGAACCCCCTCATCCAAACTGTCTGGTGAGGCGGACTTCAAGCGACGAGCAACCTCTGGCTGAGAGGTGCTGGGGATGCGCAGCTGAAAAAAAGGCCAGAGAATCGAATTGCGGTAAACCGCTTCCAAGTTGGGAAAATCGATGATTGGCTGAACTTTATTCTGTGCACGAAACGCAACGCTGTAGCGAAAGGCCCATGCATTGTCCTCTCGTGAAAGCGTGCCGACTTCCAAATCTCCAAAAAGCACTCGAAAGGCCACCCGCGACTCGGGTGCAGGCGGTTTTGTGCCTGTGAGCCAATCTGCAACAATTTTTAGCATAAAATGATTGTTTCTTCGAACTTTTGAATCCGCTTCTGCAAGCACGATATCACAAAACGAGATCGGCGCTCGCTGAAAAGACCAAAAAATTCCCCTTCAAGCAATCCTGATACTTGGCTCAAAAACTTATCCAGCGAAATGTTCAAAAGCTCCCCGCGCAAGGCAGGCCGTTGTGATGAGATCTTCTGGATCAGAGAAAAATGATTAATCGCAGGCAGTTCGTCCCATCCCGTTTTGGGCTGGCAATCCTCCACGTAGCGTTTCATGAATGACTCAAATTGGCCCTGTCTCTCGATGGCTTCCAACTTTGCTTCCGTGGTATTCCAGAAAAGGGCCCTGGCTGTGTCGAATATTGGGGCGAACCGAGGCGGCCTCGCTGCAGACACATGCGTGATGACGCCCCAATTGTAATAATGTCGGTCGTTGTTTCCAACGATCGCATCAAATGCAAGCAGATGAACGAAACCCTTCATGAGCGCATCTGCTTGTGCAGGGAAGCGGCTCAGCAGTGCCTCTTCCACGACCTGAAAGGTGAAGATGTCACGGGACTGGCGCTTCGCTTCAACTTCTTTGACAAATGACATATCGGCCAGATACCCCGCAAAAATTTCTGCTCCGTGCACCAAGCTTTCATCTCTCTTGAGAAAATATCGGCTCAGAAAGCGCAACTGGCCTCGCACCCACATCAGCCGCGAGTCGGCGATCTGCATGCCAAGCAATTGGCCGAGGCGAGTGAGGAAGTGTTCTGTGATTGATTCGTTGGGGTACCATTTTTGACCGACTTTTGCGATGAATCCCGGCCATTCGCTTGTTCGTCGCTTGTTTGTCCATCCATATTGGTAAATTCGAAGAAAATCTTTGGGGGCCTCCCCCACAATTGTCCAATTCATCTTCCGGAAATAGCCTTCGCGGAGCGGAGTAATTGTCGGGTGAAAGACCACATCAAAACCAGATTGGTTCTTGATCTCGGCAGTTTCGATGGCTTGGAGCATCGAGTAGTCTGGTAATCGTTTGCGAGGCACGGCTTCCCGGTAGTTGATATTTATCGTCGGTGGAAATCAGGGCGCTTGGGGTAGATTTGGTGTGCGAGCGCGTTGGCGAGGTCGCTTTGCTCCTGCGGTGGTTCTTGCGCGGCTTGATTTTGTGCGTGGACTAGCGGGGAGGAGCGGGGAGGTGAGTTGCTCGTACAGTCGGAAGAGAAGCTCGACGCGCTCGCGGTCGGACCGAAAAGGCTCTGCTCGATAGCAACGCTCGACCGCTCGGTCGAGGTCGGCATGAGCCTTGGACAGTGCAGGCGGCATTGTCAGCGGATCATAGAGGTCGGCGAGTGTGCTCATCCCACCGGGTGGCAGGTGCGGTTCGCGCGCTGCCAGCACCGCGGCTGCACAGGTCTCAACTTTCGTTCGCTGCTCGGGTGTCGGGTCCGGCCAGGGGAAGTTGTTGTAGACAATTGTGACCGAATATTGGTAATCGCTCTTCATCCTTCCGCAAACCACGCGCATCCAAGCCATATGTAATCGCGCAGAGAGCACACCGAAGTGGAAATAGTTCGCGTCGGGGATAACTAAAGAGCTGCCGTTCGCGACAACCGTCTGCGGTAAAAAACCGAGCGGAAGATAGTTTCGGCGTTCCGAGGAAACTTTTGGAAATAGGAGGTAATCGGATTGAGGCTGGCGGTTTTCTCCAATTGCGGAGGGGGTAGTCGCAAGCTCGACGGTGGGCAGTTTCTTGCTCGCCGCCCTAAATGCACGGACCTTTTCGATTCGCTCAAGCACTGACGGGCAATTACGAATATCGGTTGGGTTAGCGTCCTCGAGCCAAATTACCCAACGCTCTGACCCGTTCAGAAACTCCTCACCACCAGTGAACTTGCGGATATACCGCGCCATTTGAGGGTAAGCCTCGAGAAGGTCTGAACGCTCCTTAGCGTCGAGGACAAAATGGCCATCGTCGACGAGTTTCGTTCCAAAGACCATTGGCGGGACATTCCCAAAGGGGGTCATCCGCTTCGTGATTACGAGGTCGGCAGCCTCCGTGAGGTATGGGCTTATGTTGGCCGCGGAAGTTGATGTCGGCTCCTCGCTGGTCTGCTCGTATTCGTAAATGCGCTTGTCGGATCGGTCGAAGGCTCCGAAGCCGATAATCACAACGTGAACATGAGCCTTGCCCTTGGCTTCGCTCGCCCAAGCAAATGTTCGGTGGGCAAAGAGGATTTTGATTCCGTAGTGCTGAAAAAGATCCCCCCAGAGGATTCCAACCTGCTCGCCCTGGGTGATTGAGTTCGTTGAGACATATGCCACCGGAATCGTCGTGCCAACAATGTATTCTGCTGCGCGGCGATACCAGCTTGTCACGTAGTCAAGCACCCCGGAGCCTTTCACTCCTTCCCACACAAGATCCATATCTTCCTTTTGCTCAGCGTTCTGTTCCTTCTTCCCCACAAACGGCGGATTTCCCATGACGAACGAGCATTTTTCCTTCGGCAGCACGTCATTCCAATCCAGCCGCAGCGCATTGCCGCAAACAATATGCGGGGATTTCTTCAACGGGAGCCGATCGAAGGCCTGGCCGAACAGCCCGGCGGCCTCGGCATTCATCTGGTGGTCCATGAGCCACATGGCAACCTCGGCGATGCGGACCGGCCATTCGGAGTATTCGATGCCGTGGAACTGGTCCACATCAACGCGAGAGAACCGGCGGACGTCGAGGATGGACTGATTGCCAGCATAAACGTCCCGGATGAGATCAATTTCGAGGGCACGAAGTTCGCGGTAGGCGAGAACGAGGAAGTTCCCGCATCCACAGGCTGGATCAAGGAATTCGAGGGAGCCGAGCTTCTCATGGAAAGCCTCGATATTTGCGCGGCGGCGGGTTGAGCGGTCGGCTCGGAGACGGTCCCACTCGGCCTGCAGGTCATCAAGGAAGAGCGATCGAATGACCTTCATGATATCGCGTTCGCTCGTGTAGTGGGCTCCCTGCTGGCGGCGGGCGCGGTCTTCCAGCACGCCTTGAAAGAGCGAGCCGAAAACGGCGGGGGAAATCTTCGCCCATTGAAAATCGCAACAGAAGCTCAGCGCCTCGCGCATGGCTTTTGTGAAGATTGGAAAACCCAACCGTTCGGCGAAAAGTCCACCATTGACGTAGCGGAATCCGTAGCGCCAGTCGGTGTCCGCAACTGTGCCATCAGCAAGCGGATTGTTCAGCCAGTCGAATAGCTCATTCAGCTTCGCTGCAAGATCCGAGCCATCCGTGCGGGTCTGAGTGCGAATGAATTGGGTGAAGGCTTCCGGGGCAAATATCAGATTATCCTCGGCGAACAGGCAGAAGAGGACTCGGCAGAGAAGACGTTCCAGTTCGTGTCCTGCAAAGCCGCCTGAGACCAGCGAGTCGTGAAGCTCGCACATGCGAGTGTAGGCTTTTTGATTGGCTGGATCCTCGGGGTCGAGTCGCACGCGCGTCTGCCCGAGCATGAACGCAAAAGCCCGGATGTGACGGGGAAAATCCGAGAGAGCAAAGCGATGCGGTTCAATCTTGCGTCCGGCAAACAGAGGAAGATCTCGCTGTTCTTCGGGTTCCAGATCGTAGAGAACGAAATTCGCGAAATCCGAGACGAGGAGAAAGCGTGGGATTTCATCCCAGCGATTCTCTCGGGAGAGGTCCTCGATATAGGTAAATGCCTGGGTGGCCGCAACCGAGAGATCCTCACCCCGGCTCTTGTGCTCAACGATCAGCTTGCCCCGCCAAAGGAGGTCAATTGCCGAGGTGTTCCCTCGCAGATTTTTTACATTTTCCTCAAAGGAAGCAATCGATGCCCGGCGAATCCCGAACACATCGAAGAATTCGTTCCAAAATGTTTGTTTCTCCGAGCGTTCGGAATCTGTCTCCTTCCACTGCCGGGAAAATTTGATCGCACGATCGCGGACTTCGTTCCAGGAGAGGTGAGGCATGAGCTAAAATCATTTGCAGATTCCAGGTGAGATGGGGAGAAAAAAGCTGAATGGCCGGGTAGCGCGCTGTGATTAGAACTGGGTGAGGTTGTGATGGAAAGCACCCACGGTGCAGCATTCAACAGCCCAGCCCGGTGAGGGCTGGGTTGGAGTGTCATTTACCGATAGCGGCCTGAAGGGTCGCGATTCAGATCAGGCGCGGGGCCAAGTGTTTAAGCTGGCGAAAGGCCTTTGGGTTTATGAATTGAAGGCCATCCAAACCTTCCGAAGGAAAAAGACGATGCGTTCTCATGGAGTGATTCAGAGTTGTTATTTCGAAAGCGGTTGGGAAACCTGATGAAACAGCCTGGCAAGAATTTCGAAAGATCGGAGGCGGGCCTGATGGTCGAAGATCGGGGCGGTGACCATCAATTCGTTGGCCCCCGTCGCAGTCAGAAGGGATTCCAGCCCCGTGCGAATTATTTCCGGCCCGCCAACAATGGAGATCCGCGTCATTCGCCGGACATGCGCTTCTTCCATAGGATTCCATCGGTCAGCCATGGATTCCACCGGCGGCGGCATTTGCTTCGGATGACCGCGGATGAGGTTTAGAAATATCTGCTGAAGGGTGGTGAAAAGCCGTTCCGCCCCGGCATCGGTGTCCGCAGCAAAGACATTCACACCGACCATCGCATGCGGCGAAGAGAGGGCTGCCGATGGCTCGAACCGCGTTCGGTAGATGTCCAAGGCTGCCATGAGGTCATCCGGCGCAAAATGGGAGGCAAAGGCAAATGGCAGTCCCAGTTGAGCGGCAAGTTGCGCGCTGAAGGTGCTTGAGCCGAGAAGGTAAATGGGAACCTCAAGACCCGCTCCCGGGATCGCCTGCGGCAAGGATCCATGGTCTGGGGAAGACAGAAAGTATCTTTGCAGTTCCCGTACGTCCTGAGGAAACGTGTCGCCATTGCTTCCAAGATTACGGCGCAGAGCGCGTGCTGTGAGTTGATCACCACCAGGCGCACGCCCCAATCCGAGGTCTATCCGACCGGGAAACAGCGATTCCAACGTGCCAAACTGTTCGGCAATGACCAGCGGGGAATGGTTGGGCAGCATGATGCCTCCCGACCCCACCCGGATGTGCGAGGTGCCTGCGGCGATGTGACCAATCACAACCGAGGTGGCCGCGCTGGCCACACCGGGAATGCTGTGATGCTCAGCCACCCAAAAACGATGGTATCCGAAGGCTTCGGCATGACGCGCCAGGTCCAGCGATTGCTGAAACGCTTCCGCCGCAGTGCCTCCTTGCGGGATCGGGCAAAGGTCAAGAATCGACAGCAAGGTTTCAGGCCGCAGCATCGTCAGGTTGATAGTGTTGGATAATCGGTGTAGCCCTTCGCTCCCGGAGCATAAAAGGTGGACGAGTCCGCCTCGTTCAGCGGCGCCCCGAGACGGAATCGTTCCGGCAAGTCCGGGTTTGCAATGTAAGGCACACCAAACGCGACGGCATCCGCTTCGCCGGCGGCAAGCACGGCATTCCCCGATTCCAGTGTGAATTTTTCATTGGCCACAAACACACCACCAAAGGCCGCTTTGAGTTTCGGTCCGATCCGGTTTTCTCCCAGGGCCTCACGGGCACAGATAAACGCAATCTTGCGGCGGCCCAGCTCATTCGCGACATAACCAAATGTTGCAAGCGGATTGGAATCGCCCATATCGTGGGCATCACCGCGGGGCGCAAGGTGCATGCCGACACGGTCCGCTCCCCAGACAGAAATCGCAGCATCGGCAACTTCAAGCATCAGCCGGGCGCGGTTTTCAACGGATCCCCCATATTCATCCGTGCGGTGATTGGTCGAGTCCTGCAAAAACTGGTCAAGCAGATAGCCGTTCGCCCCATGAATTTCCACGCCGTCAAATCCAGCGGCGTGTGCATTTTCCGCACCCTTGCGATACGCCTCGACGATGGCGGGGATTTCCTCCAATGCAAGAGCCCGGGGAGTGACAAATTCTTTGATTGGCCGCACAAGGCTCACATGCCCGGCCGGCCGGATCGCGCTGGGAGCCACCGGCGTTTCCCCATTCAGGAAAATCGGATCCGAAATGCGTCCCACATGCCAGAGCTGAAGGACAATGTGCCCGCCTTGCTCATGCACAGTTTTGGTGATCACCTCCCAGCCCTCCACCTGCTCGTCCGACCAAATTCCCGGCGTATCAGCATACCCCACCCCCATCGGTGTCACAGACGTTGCTTCTGTCAGGATCAGACCGGCTGTGGAGCGCTGACGATAATACTCCGCCATCAGTGTATTGGGCACACGGGAGGCTCCGGCACGGGCACGGGTCAACGGGGCAAGAAAGATGCGGCTCGGGAGATTCCAGGCTCCCACGGTGATTGGATCGAACAGGGTGTTTTTCATAGAGTGATAAGAATTGACTGGTCAGTTAATAATTTGATGTGAAAAAATCAGGCCAAGGCCGATTCGGATTGAACGTTGAGCAAGCGGAGGAAATTGGACTTCAGATCCCGCAGAGGGCTGAGATCATTGAGGATTTTTGCCTGGAGCATCGCTCCTTGGAACAAGGAGAAGACGCGCTCGGCAGCGTCCCGGGGATTGCCATCTCCAATGAGTCCTTCGCTTTGTGCATCACGAATGGCCGATTCCAGGTATCGCATGTAGCGACGGAGAATCTCAGCGGCTTTGATGCGGATTTTTTCATCCTGGGTGCTGAGTTCCGCTCCCAGCGTGATCATCGGGCAGCCCCAGATCTTGCCATGGGCGGCAAGCTTGTTTTCCTGGCAGCGCAGCGCACTGTCGCAGTAACCCTCCAACCGGGATAAGGGGGGTAATTGCGGCGAGAAGATCGCATCCAGCTCAACGCGTTTGTTTGTCCAGTCAGCCTCCATCGCCGCAACGGTCAGGTCCGACTTTGACGGAAAAAAATGATAAAAACTGCCTTTGTTGACCCCCGCTTTGCGGCAAATGTCGTCCACACTCACCGAGCCATAGCTGTTCTCCCAAATGAGCTCCATTGCCGTCGTCAGCAGTCGGCCTTTGGATGCACATTCCGGTTTCACAGCAGCAAGCTAATTGACTATTCAGTCAAATGCAAACCGGACTCATCCCAAATCATTTTCCAGCACGATCCGGTAGCGGGCTTTGCCGGAGCGCAAGTGATCAAGGGCCTCGTTCACTTTGGACATGGGGAAGGTTTCGGTGACGGGGGCGATGGCGTGGCGGGCGCTGAAGGCGAGCATGGCATCAATGGCCGAGGGACTGCCGGTTGGGGAACCTGACACAGATTTTTGTCCCATGATGAGGCCGAGTGCTGGAACGGCCATTGGTTCCAGCACGGCACCCACCACATGCAATCGTCCTTTGGGGGCAAGTGTGTTGAGAAGGCCGGGCACATCTTGCGGCACATTGATGGTGGAAATAATGAGGTCGAGGCGGCCTGCGAGCGTTTTCATGGCTCCGTCACGCCTGGTGTTATGGACATGGTGGGCGCCGAGTTTCCGGGCTTCCTCTTCTTTGTTGTCGCTTGTCGTGAAAGCGTGCACCTCGCATCCCCATTTGTTGGCAAATTGGAGGGCCATGTGCCCCAAGCCGCCGATACCAATGACGCCGACGCGTGAGGTGGGGGAGATGTTATGGATGAGGAGCGGGGAGAAGACTGTGATACCGCCACAAAGGAGCGGCCCTGTTGTGGATGCATGGAGGGCGTCCGGCAGCGGCCTGACCCAGGCCCATTGGGCTCTCACGCGATCTGCGAATCCTCCATGACGTCCCACAATCGTTCCTTGCGTGGAAGGACAAAGCTGGTGATCTCCGGAAAGGCACTCATGGCAGGAAAGACAACTGTGTGCGGACCAACCCAGACCCACGCGTTGACCGACCTTGAGCCCCTTGGCCTTGTCTCCCAAAGCCGTGACCGTTCCTGTCACCTCGTGCCCCGGCACGAAGGGGTAAGCCGTCATTCCCCACTCATTGTCCAGCATCGAGAGATCGGAGTGACAGATCCCGCAGTGGGTGACCTTGATTTCCACCTCATCTGATTTCAGATCGCCGGGGTCATACTCAAAAGGCTGAAGGGTTCCTTTGGCGGAGGTGGCGGCGTAAGCGTGGATAGGTGTCATGGGTGTGGCTTTTGGAGCGCAGGGTGTTCGTTGGAATTTATCCCAATGATTGTGGCTTGGCGAGTCAGCATTTATGCAGCAAAGGCTGGAAGGCGGAATGGAGATTGTCCCATGCCGGAGTTGCGGACAAAGGAATGACCGGATAAATCTGCCGTGTGTTTCAGCTCACTCCTATTCAGCTCGTACTGGCGGCAGCCGCAGCACTATGCATTGGTTTTGCCAAAGGCGGGTTTGGTGGCGCGGGAATGCTAGCGGTGCTTCTCATGGCACAGGTTTATTCTGCCCGTGAGTCGACGGGAGCGATCCTGCCCATGCTGATTGTGGGAGACATCATCGCGGTGTGGATTTTTCATGCCCACTCCCGCGCGGCCATTGTTCTTCGCCTGTTACCTCCGGCCATTCTGGGCATCGTGTGCGGATGGGTTTTGATGCCAAGGATTGAGCCAACCACGTTTGCACGACTGATGGGTTGCCTCACACTGGCGTTGCTGGCCCTGGTTGTGGTTCAAAAATTTTTGCCCAACCTGGTGCTTAAAGCCGAGCAACGCCGGTATGGGTGGCCGTTGGGATGGCTAGCCGGGGTGACGACCATGCTGGCCAATGCGGCCGGGCCGGTCACAACGATCTACCTCCTTGCCTGCCGCCTGCCCAAGATGGAATTTGTGGGCACGGCCGCATGGTTTTATCTTGTGGTGAATGTCGTCAAAATTCCATTCAGCGCGTCTCTTGGCCTCATCAGCAGGGAAAGCCTGATTCTGAACCTTGCCCTTGCTCCACTCATTATCGCGGGAGTTTTTATTGCACGGTTCTTTCTGAAGCTGGTCAACCAAAACGTGTTTGAGTGGATTATGATTGTTCTTTCGGCACTGGGAGCTCTTCGGCTGGCGTTTTCTTGAGTGCTTTTCCGGTTGTGTCCGGTTCCTCCCGATTGTGAAACCACTCCATGAACGCTCCCACGGCGGCTTCAGAGTTTAAGACGGCCATACCTCCAGCCCGGCGAATGGCAGCGGCCTCAACCTCTTCAAACACTCTGGCTACCACCGGCACATCCGGGGCGGCACGAATCACCTTCAACAGATCGGCGAGACGTGGAAGGGAAGCAATCACCAGCTTGGCTTTCGCCGCACCAACAAACTTGAGCAACCGGGCATCCGACCCGTCGCCCCGCAGGCAGGGGATCCCGATCAACGACAAATCTTCAATCACGGCACTGTCATCGTCAACGACCAGGATCCGGTGCCCGGCCTCGCGCAGAGGTTTGACGACCCACATTCCGCTGCTCCCAAACCCCAAAACCAGGACATGATCGCTGAATTTGGCCATCGCACTGCGGTTCCTTCTTCCCGGATGCCAATGCATAAGCCTCCAGGTCATTTGATCGGTCGCGATGATCGGCGTGAGGGTCATAGTGATTCCCGCCACCAAGGCCAGCACGGAAAAATCGTTCCCTGTGAGTTGACCGGCATGCACACCGGCCAGCCCGAGCACGATACCCAACTCACTGCTTTGCGAAAGCAGCAGGCCACTTTCAATGCCTGTCCGCGTGCTTTGACCGGTGAACTCCACAATGGCGGACACAACGATTGGCGTAAGGATCACAATCACCAAAGAGAGGAGAATCGCCTGACCCAACACCTGCCAGTTGGGGATTTTGACCAACATGCCAAGGGCCGTAAAAAAGACGGCCATAAAAAAGGACGACAAGGATCCCAAGAGACCTCTCAGGAGGCCATTCACCGGAAACGCAGCCAACGCAAATCCGGCCAAGAAAGCTCCCGCCACAAGCGGCAGGTCCAGAAAGGAGGTGATTCCCAAACACAAAAACAACGTGGCAAGGCCCGCCAAGAGCAACACCTCATCATCGGTGTGCATTTTGCTCAGCAGCCAGGGAACGATTTTGAAGTGTGCAAAAACCGACACAACAGCGGCCAAGGCAAACCACGCCAAACGGACGGCCACTTCGGCTCCGCCGCCGGGCACCGCAGCCAGGACCACAAAAACGATCACGATGGCCAAATCCTGAAGCAGAAGCACACCGGTCACGAGGCGCCCAAAAGGCTGAAACATTTGCCCCTGCCGCCGAAGGTGTTGGGTGACCACGAGCGTCGAACTTGCGGAAACGGCAAAGCCAATATACGTGGAGGCAATCGTTCCAAATCCCAAAGCACGGCAGACGAGAAAGGCCGCCAGCCCGCAGATCAGAAATTGCAGGGCTGCCACCCAAACGACCTGACGGGTTTCATGACGAAACCGCCGCGGGCTCAACTCCAGACCCGCCGCAAAAACCAGAAACGCCAATCCAAACTCCAGCGTGCTCCCGGCGGCCTGCCCCTCGAGGGCAAACCCGAAGTAGGAGGCGGCAAACCCGCCGGCCATCAACAAAGGAATCACCGGCACCCGCAGCCACGTGGAGATGGCAAAGCCGGCTGAGGCAATGATCAAAATGATGGCCAGCGGCGTCATTCGGTGATGATTCCTTTCTCGCGCAACAGCTTGTTCTGAAGTTTCACCCCATCCACTTTGGGGAGCATCAGGTAAGCGACCCCCAACTCCAGAAGGTTGTCCACGACGGAGAGGTCAATGGCGTGGATGGCAGCGGGAATCCCGCATGTCTGGCAGCGATAAGCCAGCAGGTCATTGGCCTCCTCAATTTGGAGGGCACTCACCAGGAGTTTGGCACGGGGAAGCCCCAACTCCTCCAGCACATCACGAAACTCGACATTTCCAAGATGCGTCTTGCATGCCAAGCGACGGAGCTTCCGAGGGTCGGTGTCCACCGCGACCACCTGCTCACCCTGGTCGTGCAGGGTCATGGCCAGCTTGCGGCCAAGAGTGTTCATGCCGACCACGATGATGTGATTCTCGAGCGCGACGCCACCATCATCCTTTTCCTTTTGGGTGGCCCCGAAAACTTTGAGGATGCCGGAGGTTTTCATAATCTCATAGAGCGGCTTGTTGTAGAGGATCAGGTAGGCAGACCCTGCAATCGTGATCATGCCAACCAGACCTGTGATGGTGATCACAGGCGGACCTACCAATCCGGCGGAAGCACCAAGGGCCACAAAAATAAACGAAAATTCGCTGATCTGGGCCACCGTCACGCTTGTGAGAAACGAGGTTTTTTCGCCGTAGCCGAAGCGGGCGATGATCGCCATAAAGATCACCGGGTTTCCAATCAGAACAAACAACGAGAGGGTCACCACAGGGATCCATTGGGACACAAAATCTCCAGGCACCATCTTGAGCCCCAGCGAAACAAAGAAGACCGCCACAAAAAAATTCATGAGTGGTTTGATCCGGTGCTGGAGGTCTTTGTTGTAGGGAAGCTGGGCGAGACTCAAACCTGCAAAGAAGGCTCCAAGCTCAATCGACAGTTCCAGATGCTCCGCGACGGCCACCACGGCAAAGCACCAGAAAAGACTCCAGATAAAAACCATCGCCGGCGACCGGGAGGCCCATTCAAAAGCCCGTGGCAAAAGAAATTTGGAGGCGATGAGCACACCGCCCAAAAGCAGCAACATCCCGCCGGTCGCTTTGGAAAGGCCCACCACAACCGCCGCCCCGTCATAAACGCCCTCTCCCTTGCGAAGGCCGCTCAGCACGGTCAGCACCACAATCACCACAAGATCCTGAACTAGAAAAATGCCAACCGCAATCCGCCCGTACAGGCTGTCCAATTCATCTTTGTCCGAGAGCACCTTAACAACAACCACGGTGCTGCTGAAGGTCAGGGCCACGGACAAAAAGAGCGCATCCATCACGGTGAAGTTCAGCACCCGGCAGAGCAAAAATCCCCCGGCCGCCGTGAAGATCACCTGGCCGATTCCTGCCACCACAGCCACCCGACCGACATCCCGGATTTTGTCAAAACTCAGTTCCAGCCCGACAATAAACAGCAGCAAAACAATGCCGAGCTCGGAAATGAGCTCAATCGCCGGAGAGGATTCGACCCACCCGGTGAGCGGCCCGATCAGCATCCCGGCAAACAAAAAAGCCACAATGGAAGGCAGGCGGATCATCCTTGCCACCACCGCGAAGGCTGCAGCAGCAATCACAACGACCCCCAGCGCATAAAACAAGTCTGTGTTCATCGGCCCCCTCCCATATCCAGACCCTAAAACCCCGCCGGGTCGATTCCAAGCCTTTGCGGCGAGGTCACTCCCAACTTACGGGGCCATTTCCGAGCCCGTCAAAAAATAAGCCTGTAACGCGCGGTCTTGATGATAGGGCTCAAAAAAGGGATCGGCGAGGAGCTCTGAGAATTTTTCGGGCGATAAAAGGGCTTTGAGAGAGGAAAGGTATTTTGCGGCTTTGCCCGGGTCTCCATCTTGCATGGACAGCGCCGCAGCTCCAAGAAGCCAGTGGGGGGCCTGGCTGGTGATCGCAGCTTGCTCATACGTCGCGACATAGGACCGCACTTCCCCGGCATGACCCGATTGAATTTTAAAAATCAAAAGACGATTAGCCACCTCCACATTGCCCGGATCAAGCCGGGCGGCCACCTCCAAATCGGCAAGAGCCGCTGGAAAGTCCCCCAGGGTGCGGTGAACCCCGGCACGGGTGGCAAGAAGGGACGTTTTGTTATCAGAGAACTCCACAGCCTTGCTCAATGACACCAACGCTGACGAATAATCCCCCTGCTGCAATTGAAGCCGGCCCAGGGTGCCCCATGCTTGTTCGTCTTGAGGATCCAAAGTCAGGATCGCACGGGCGGCTGCTTCCAGTTTTGCAGGGTCATTCTGGCGGGCTGCCGCAGACAGGTCTGATTGAAGCCGGCTGAGTTCTTCACGGCGAAGGTCTTCCGGGCTGGGGGTTGCTGCTTCCGCAACATCAATCGGGGCCGGGGGGGGAGCCGGTTTTTGAAAAGCCAAAAAAATGAGAACGCTGGTGACCAGAATCGCGAAAATGACACCGAGCACAGGGCGCAGGAAGCGCCTGCGGGATTTGCGCGCCCGTCTGTCTCTTGCGCTCAAGTATGCCATACGTAAATCCTATGCGACGACCAGTTGCAAATGCCAGCGAAAAGGCCCAAAAGAAAATTTCTGGCGGCAACTTGTCATGCGCTGACGCTTTAAGAAATACGACGCTCCGTCATGTTTTTCTGACCACCCGAAGCAAGGCCAAAAATCCTATTGGGAGGCGGCCTGCAAAGCCGGGGAGGCTTCTGGTTGTGAGAACGAACGGCGGGAGGAGCTGAAAATGTAGTTACCCAGAAATCCCAAAGATCCGACCAGCAGGAAGAGTGTTCCGAGGGAGACAATGCGTTCGATTCCGACCCAGGCTCCGGGAACCACAAGCAAAACGCCGGTTGCATAGTTGAAATAAGAGGCCAGGAGGATCAACTCAGAAAGCCGGTTTTTGGGTGATGGGGAGAGAAGATCGGATTCTCCCTCCCTATCGATCCGGAGGTATTGGAACACAAGCCCGACAAGGATTGGCACCATCACGGCCAGCGCCCCCATGAGAAACAGAGCGCCATCCACGGGAAGGAAGTCCACAGGCAGGGGGCCGGTGGCCACGGCATCTGTCACAACAGGAGCTGGAGCCAGAGCAGGATCCGCCGGCACAGCAGGCGCCAGGCGTTTGACGGCAGCGAGAATAAGCAGGCAGGCTGCCACGGGGATCAGGGAGAATGAGGTGAGCAGCATTTTTGCATCCCACGGCAAGGAGCGGGACGGCTGAAGCATTGCCAGAAATCCGA
Source organism: Terrimicrobiaceae bacterium (assembly GCA_041738805.1). Classification (GTDB taxonomy): domain Bacteria; phylum Verrucomicrobiota; class Verrucomicrobiia; order Chthoniobacterales; family Terrimicrobiaceae; genus JAJTZA01. The sequence goes on from JBGSPC010000025.1 coordinate 14,611, forward strand.
GCAAAAATAACAGAGACCCAACCAGGTAGATCACGGTGCAAAAAATTAGAAACGCAGGACTGCGGAACGTGATGGCTGGAAACATCCAAGCCACGCTGGCATTGCAAAAAATGAGAGCATACCATGCAAAGGGGGTTTTGGTTTCAGCCAGTCCAAGGGCTTTGGGCAGCAGGCGGATGGTTAGACCCATCAGCGTGTTGATCACGACACCCGCAAAGCTGAACACGAGCCACGCGGCGCTCCAATCGGTGCCTTGAAGCGAGGTGAGAGGAGCTTCTTTCGTGAAGGGAATTCCAATAAAGGCCATGATCAACAACCAAACCATGGAGGCCGAAAGGCAGACCCTTCCAATGTCCGGGCGTGCGGCATTGCGGAAGGTCAGGCTCAGGTTGATGACAAAAACCAAAGCGCCACAAGCCAGAAACGTGGCCCCCATCTCAGCGCGCGGAAAGTCAGGCCAGAGCACGGTCAGCAGGGCCAGAACAGTTCCAAGCACATGAAAACCATAATGGAGAAAAACAAATTTTTCGCTGAAGAGCGGGATGTCAAACACCTTGGGAAAAGCCATATACACCAGACCAAAAATACCGCTCAGCCCACAACCAAATAGCAGAAGGGCAATCCATGACAGCCCATGCCCGGTGAGTACCGGCGTCAACAGGAAGTTGGGACGTCCCGCAAGCATCAGCGCTGACAGGACAAGAAAAACAAGAGAGGTGACAAGGAAGACTTTTGCTCCAAGTCCGGACTCGGTGGTTTGGGTTTGGGCGGGGGTGGTTTTATTGGTCATGGGATGCAGGTTGTGATGGTTGAGAAAATCGTTGTGACGAAGAACTGCGGAAGAGCAGAAGAACGATGCCGATGGAGGTCAGGGAGCTCAGGGGCATGATCACGGCCGCGACGAGAGGATTCATCCAACCGGCCAGTGAAGCGCTGACGGCCAGGGCGTTGTAAGTGAGAGCAAACGCAAAGACCGCCCGCGTGGCGCGACGGTGCTTTCTGGACAGCGCAAACAGGTGCCCGAGGCCCGCGAGGCTCCGCCCCAGCAGATAAAAGTCGGCTTTGTGTTCTAGCAAGCCGGTGTCCACAGCCGGTGTGCCACGGCAAAGAGCCGCATCGAAGGCAAGGCTGTCATTGGCCCCATCACCAAGGATGAGCGCAGAGTCTTTCCAGCGGGTGTTGATGTGTCGGGCTTTGTCATTTGGCGTCAATCCCCCCAGTCCGCAGCCAGGTGGTAACCCCAGACTTCCGGCGAGAGCGGAGACCTTTCCTGGTTCGTCGCCGCTGAGAAGAAAAAGATCAAAACCCTGGTCGCAGAATCGGCCCACCTGATCGGCGGCGTCAGGCCGCAATTCCTCCGTGAAGCGAAACGTCGCAAGCGGAACTCCTTCCAACGAAAAGACCGTGCCACCCTGATCCGGTGACTTTGCAGCCCACGCTGAACGTCCCAACCGCCACAGACCAGCCGCTGACTCCCATTCCAAGCCCATTCCGATGATTTCGCGAACCTTGGAAAAACCCGATTCATCAGGTTCGACCCCCCCGGTGAGCAGGCTTTCGCGGACACAGCCTGCCACGGGATGGAGGCTGGAGTGAACCAGGGTGAGCAAGGTGGACTTCGCCACCGGCGAAAGCCCGGAAAGGGCTTCGGGATTGGCAAGCACAAGATTCTCCAGCGTGAGGGTACCGGTCTTGTCAAAAAGAATGGTGCGAACCTGCAGCAACCGGCTCCAGAGGGACCCTTCGCGGACAAAAACCCCGGACTGTTGCAGCCGGGCCGCGGCCACATCATCCAGCAATGGCAGAGCCACCCCGATGGCACACGGACACGAAACCACCAGCACCGACACAAGAACCTGGAACGCCACCAGCCATTCGCCACTGAGGAGCCCCCAGAAAGCAAACCCCGCCACAGCCAGCGCCAAAACGCAGGCCAGGTAGAGGCGAATCAGTTTTTGGAGCGAGAGGTTTCTCCAGGGTTGGGATTCCTCGAAGGTGAGCAAGCGCGACAACTGCGAGGAGTTCCAGCTTTCCAGTGCCAGAAAGTGACAGGGGTCGGAGGAGAGGCATCTGGCGCCTGAGGGCACAAATCCGCCAGCTGGAAACGTGCGGGGTGCGGGTTCTCCTGTGATCCAATTGAGGGCAAAGACCGCAGACGAGTTGAGCAGTTTAGACCTCACCGGCACAAGCCCGTTTCGCGCCACGGAAAACCTCTCTCCCGCTTGCAAAGACTCGGCGGGGGCCTCGGCGTCCAGCCCGTTCCGCAAGGCACAAACCGACCCCGGTGAAAGCCTCATGCCCAGCAGGCGTTGACGGTTGTTTTCCACCGTGCGTTCCTGAAGCCAGCGGCCCAGCAACATCAGAAACGTAAAAATGGCCACAAAATCAAAATACGCAAAGGCGGCCGACCCGGTGAGCCATGCCATCACCGAGCCGCTGTAAGCGCATAGCAACCCCAGGGAAATCGGCAGGTCAATGTGGAGATCGCCACGACGCAACGAGGCCCACGCCCGGCGGAAAAAATACGGACCACCAACCAGCAGGCTCACGGTCGCAATCAGCAGTGCCACCATGTCGAAGAGATTTGCGAATTGGTCACCAGGATGAAGCCCGAGGTATCGCGGCAGCGAAAAGAGCATGGCATTCAGGGCAAGTGCTCCGCAAATACCAAGACGACGAACCAGCGGCCGGGCGGGTGGTTTTTCCGCGCCGCAAGGACCAAGGAGATAGCCGAAACGTTGAACATCCCTGGCATAGGTCATGAGGTCGCACGCACCCCGCTCCCACCGCAAAAGGATGGTCCCCGCAGAGGAGTTCACACGACAGGACACGGCCCCCGGCTGCTCGGCAAAGACCGCCTCCAACAGCCACACACATCCCGCACAGGAAATTCCCTGAACCCGGAGTGTGAGCTCGGAGACGGCGGGTTCTTTTTCTGACGCCTTCTGCAAAACCCCCAGCCAATCCAGAGTCCGCTCATGGAAAACCTGGCTGCCCACCGGCGTGTGGTTTTCTCCGAATTGATAAAAGTCCTGAAGCCCGCGCTTGTGGAGCAGGTGATAAACAAAACGACATCCCGAGCAGCAAAATTCCTCCTCCTGCGCGGTGACCCGGAAGGGGGTGTGACAATGCACGCAGCTTCCCGGGGGCGTTGCTCCCGGGGGATTAGCCGAACGTTTTGTCAGTCTGGTGTTCAATGGCACATCGGGCATCCTGTGGATGCGGTGTAGGTGCTGCGGACCACAAGGAGAATCACACTGGCAATGGCAAGGCCCCGTCGCAAGAGATCCATTCGCTGGGGCGACCATTTTCCTCCCAGTGCCGCGAGGCGGTTTTGAAGCAGGAAAAGCAAGGGGACGGTGCCGGCACCAAACATCAGCATCAGCCCCGCTCCTGAAACACCTGACCCGGACAAGGCCGCGGCCCCAACCACCAAATAAAGCGGGGCACAGGGCAAAAGAGGTGTCAGCGCCCCGAGTGTTCCGGCCCTGCCACAGGGGCCCAGCTTTTGTGTCTTTGCAAAGGCTTTGGAAAACCAACCTGTGAACTGCGGCACCCGCAATCGCTTGTCGAGGCCAACCGCCACGGCAAGAAAAAACAGCGCAAAAAGCAGGGTCATTCCCCGCGTGGAACCCCCCAGCAACACATCTGACACGGGCTTCCCCACAGCCCCGGCCGCCCAGCCCACCAACCCATATGCAAACAGCCGTGTGGTGTGATAAGCGATCGCCGGCCATTGTCCAGAGGAACGGCCGGAAGAAGCACAGGCCGCGCAGGCCAAGGGACCGCACATGCCGGCACAATGAAGGCTGGTGATCACCCCGGCTACCAGGGCAGCCGTGGGTCCTGCAAGATCCTGAGGGGTTATCATGATTGCTTTTCGGGGTTGAGGAGTTGCACTTCTTCCGCAGGGGTGAGCGTCCGGGTGTTGATCCTCGCGCTCAGTTTCATGACAACCAGCCACACAGCGATCAGGATCAAAAACGCCACAATCACGAGCAGCCAGGGACGCTCGGCGATGGGATTTTTCATGGAGTTCCTCCCTCACGATAAGGACCAAGGAAGGGAGCCCTTCGCTCGCTCTCAACCTCCCCGCTCTCTCCAATCACTTTGACGGTGACATCAAAATTGCCGTGAAAGTCCCCGTCGGGAACTGACAGAATCAGGGGTTCCTGAATTTCCTCCCCGGGCTTGAGGACCAGCGGGTGGGTGGTGGCCCCATCCCCGCGGAGGTGGGGCTGGGAGGAATCGATCACGATTTGGTACTGGTGCGAGGTGGGGCGCTTGTTTGCTAGTCTCAGCAAAAAGTTATTCCGAACCGTTGATCCGTCACGAATGTAAGGAGCGCCCGGCAATCGCAGCACAGAAATAATCACGGGCTCCACCTGGCGGGTCGCAAAGAAAAAGACCGAGGCACCGGCCAACGCAAAAAACAGATACAAATAAAGACGGGGACGCAGAAACCGGGAAGCCCTTCCCGCCAGCTTGTTGAGTGAGTCGTGACGGATGAGGCCTTTTTTCTTCCCCACTTTCACCATCATTTCATCACATGCATCGATGCAGGCCTCACAGGCGATACACTCGAGTTGCAGACCCTGACGGATATCGATTCCCGTTGGGCAAACCTGCATGCAGCGGCGGCAATCAATACAATCCCCGCTCGTGGAACCCAGCTTTCCCCGGGGTTCGCCGCGAATTTCGTCATAACCCACAACAATGGAGTTATCGTCAATCAGGGCGGATTGCAGGCGTCCATAAGGGCAAAGAACAATACAAAATTGTTCACGGAACCATGCGAAATCAAAATAAAGCAATCCGGTCACCGCGAGCACAAAAAGAAAGAGCCCCCAATTTTCCACCGGTGAGCGCAGCACCATCCCGTAGAGAACCGGCACTGAGATGAAGTAGGAGAGGAAAATGTGGGCAATGAGCGCTGCGAGCAGGAAAAACAGCCCGTGTTTAAAAACCCTGCGGAACACCTTCCCTCCCGTCCATGGCGCAGATTCCAGCTTTCTGCGGGCCATGGCATCCCCATCAATCCATCGCTCGACACGCCGGAACACATGATCAAGAAACACGGTTTGAGGACAGGCCCACCCGCACCACACACGCCCGATAATCGCCGTCATAAGAAACAACGTGAACCCCGTGCCTGTGATGAGAAAAAACAGCAGCCAGAGGTCCTGAAACATGAGAGTCAGACCGAAGAGGTGGAACTTGCGGTGCAGCACATCCAGAAATACCGCGGGCTCCCCGTTGATCTTCACCAGCGGGAGAGACACATACACAGCGATCAGGAAAACGGCAGCAACCCGGCGCCACCGCGTCCAGAATCCCGAAACATCCGCCGGGTGAACGAAGTAACGGGAACCATCCTCGTTAATCGTTGTGACGGCATCAATGGAGGGAAGTTTAGCCTTCATTGGGGGCCGCAGGCTCCTCGGCCGGTTGTTGAACGGTGGGATTTTTACTGATCAAAAAAGCAACCACCTCGGCCATGCGTTGTTGACCAAGCAGAGGGCCCCAGGTCGGCATGCCCTTTTCGATGACCCCATCACGAACGGTGGCAAAGATCTCCAGGGGGGTTCCGCCATGAATCCATGTGGCATCCGTGAGGTCCTGGCCAATGCCGCCTTTGAGGTCCGCCCCATGACAGGCCACACAGGTGCTCACATAGGTTTTCTGACCGGCGGCCACAATGGCCGGGTCTTTGCTGAAATTCCAAAGCTGCAAATTGCTTGGTGGTTCTCCGTGATTCAGAGCGGCCAGCTTGATCGCCTCAATCCGGCTCTGCACCCTCACCCAACCTTCCTTCTGGTGGTCGGTCCATTCGTAGTAAGCCCAATACCCGATGCTGAAAACGATGGCTCCGTATAATGTGAAGAGCCACCAATTCGGCAAACGTTTGTCGTATTCCTGGATGCCGTCATAGCTGTGCGGCCGCAGGGCATCGTCGTGGGGGGACTCGGGATTTGCGCTCATGAATGATTCTCCTTTTGAAATGGCAATTCCGCGTCATGCCGGACCTTGGACTGCGGCATCCGCAGGGCACCGACGACAAAAAACAAAAACACGCCCGCGCTCACCACAAATGCTGCGACGGCCACCGGACCGCTCCAGTCTGCAAAAGAAACCTGATTGAACATCAGCGGTTCTCCGCCTGCGCGGCCTCCTTGATGATGACGTTATCGAGTCCCGGGTTGAGTTCCGGGGCCGGTTGAGGCGGCGGGACCGTGCGCCCGAGACCCTGAATATATGCGATGAGGGCAATGATTTCCTTATCGGGAGCAATCTGCACGCCGCTCTTCGCGAGGTCATCCACGATGACCTGACCCTGCGCCAGGCTGTCAGCGACAATTTTCTCCGGTGATCGCTCGGGGAAGGGAACCCCCATAAACCGCTGAACCTCGATTTTTTTTGTCAGGGCCGCCAGATCGGTTTTTTGACGCATCAGCCAGGGATAATTAGGCATTGTGCTTCCAGGCGAAGTGGCGCGGGGATTTTCCATATGTTGGAAATGCCAGATATTGGGATATTTGATACCAACCCTCTGAAGGTCCGGTCCCGTGCGTTTGGATCCCCACTGGAAGGGAAAATCGTAGATGGATTCGGCAAGCCGTCCGCTGGCCCCGTAACGCATGACCTCCCCCACCAGCGGGCGGATCATCTGGCTGTGACAATTGTAACATCCCTCGCGGACATAGATGTCGCGGCCTGCGAGTTCCAAGGGGGTGTACACTCTCTGCCAGGGCCCATCCTCGCCCTTGGTTTGGTCCAAAAACACCGTTGGCAAAATTTGGATCATGCCGCCCGCCACGACGGCAATCAAAGTCAGCACACTGAAGGGCAGCCAGCTCTCAAGCAGACGCTCGTACCATTGCGACCACTTCGCCCCCGAGAGGCTCATATGGATCATCGCCACCAAGGCGGTCTCAACGAGCAGAACAAACGAGATGGTGCTCAGAACCCCCTGCCCCACACCCCAGAGGCAGGCAAAAAGCAGGATCAGAAACGAATAGATCACGGGCGCGCTGAACAGCCCGCTCAAGAGCCCCATGCCTTCACGTGGCTTCGTCTCTGGGATCTCCACCTCGACCGTGGTGGTCACCGGCGCTCCCGAGCGGATCGTCCGGAAGATGTTGTAGGCCATGAGGAGGAACCCAAAGAGGAAAAAGGTCCCGCCCACGATCCGCGTGTTCAGCATGGCGCGGGTGGACAGCACGGCATCCAGGAAGTTGGGGTAAGCCAGGACACCTTCCGGAGTCACCGAATTGAGCATCAGCCCCTGCGTGATGCCGGAGACCCACATGGATGCCACGTAGAGCAGGATGCCAACCATGCCGGTCCAGAAATGAAGGTCGGCCAGCTTCACTGAAAACAGCTTGGTGTTGTAAAGGCGCGGAGCGAGCCAATAAAACATGCCGGCGGCCATAAAGCTGTTCCAGCCCAGGGTGCCGCTATGAACATGCCCGATCGTCCAATCGGTGTAGTGGGACAGCGCATTGACAGAACGGATCGCGAGCAAAGGCCCTTCAAAAGTCGACATCCCGTAAAAGGTCACCCCGGCCGCAAAAAACTTCAGCACCGGGTCGGTCCGCAATTTGTGCCAGGCGCCGCGGAGGGTCAACAGCCCGTTCAACATGCCACCCCAGGATGGCGCCCAAAGCATGAGACTAAAAATCATTCCCAAAGTCTGCAGCCACTCAGGCAGCGCGGTATTTAGCAAATGATGGGGACCGGCCCAGATGTAAACAAACACCAGGGACCAAAAATGAACCACCGACAGGCGGTAGCTATAAACCGGACGCTCGGCCGCCTTCGGCAGATAATAATACATGATTCCCAAAACCGGCGTCGTGAGAAAAAAGGCGACCGCATTGTGGCCATACCACCACTGCACCAGCGCGTCCTGAACCCCCCCGAAGATGGGATACGCGTGAAGCAGACTCGTCGGAATCTGCAAATGATTGACGATATAAAGCATCGCCACGGTGATGATCGTCGCGATGTAAAACCAGATCGCCACGTAGAGGGATTTCTCGTTCCGGATGGCCAGCGTCCAAAAGAAGTTAATCGCAAAAACGACCCATATCAGGGTCACCGCAATGTTGATCGGCCAGATGAGCTCGGCGTATTCCTTGCCGCGCGAAAAACCCAAAGGCAGGGTGATCGCCGCCGCAACAATAATGGATTGCCATCCCCAGAAGTGCAGGCGGCTTAAAAAATCCGAGGCCAGGCGGGTCCGGGTCAGCCGCTGGGTCGAATGATAAACCCCGGCAAAGATCATGTTTCCCACAAACGCAAAAATGGCTGCATTGGTGTGCAGCGGCCTCAACCGCCCGAACGTCAGCCAGGGCGTGTCAAAGTTCAGCACATGAAAGCTCATCTGCGAGGCGATCAGCACCCCCGCCAGCATCGCGACGATTCCCCATACTATCGAGGCCAGCATGAATTGCCGCACCACTTTGTCGTTGTACTCAATGGTTCGGGTGTTCATGCTCCTTTGGTCTCCTTGACCTTTTTGTCGCTCTCCGGTGTGCGGGACTTTTCTTTCTGTTCTTTCTGGAAGGGGAGCAGGCTGTCACGCAGGGCATCACCCCCGGAAAAATCGTGGTGATAAAGAAAGGCCCCCACAAAAAACAAGGCCAGCACCGTGCTGATAAAAATTGTCAGGAAAAGAACATTCATTCGGAACCCCGGGATGGCCTGTTGGTGATCATGCTTCCGGGAGATTCCGTTCTTCCCGGCTTTCACGCCACGCAAGGCTTCGGAATCCTTGCGCAAATTTTTAGAAACGTTCTTGCATCGCAGAATAAAATGCACAATATAAGAAAAACTAATGCAATCCTCCACCTGCTTGGTCAACTCCCCCCTCCTTCGGGATTTCTCAAAGGCTTACAACCGCGCGCTGGGCATGCCGGTGCATTTTCATGAACCAGGAAAATTCGGGATTCCCCAGGAACCTCTCATGCCGGCGTTTTGCCAGGTGATGGCCCAACGCCGACGATCCTGCGAGCAATGCCTGGCCACTCATCTGGCACTTGAGGATCCTGAGGGAACGCAGCCCCGCACAGGCGTTTGTTTTGCAGGACTCACCTGCTCAGCTGTCCCCGTGAACTGCGGAGGACGGGTGATCGGGTTTCTCCACACCGGCCATGCTTATGTGGACCGTCCCAAGCAAGCCTGTGGGGAGCCTGGCCACGGATGTCTCCTGCCCGGACGGGGAGCGACCTCATCCACACGCCGCAAAACCCGCCCCTGCGCCGGCGCATGCCATATGACACGACAGCTCGGCCAGATGGAATACGAAGGGGCCGTGGGACTCTTGGCCGTGTTTGCCAACCAACTGGCCAGCGTTCATGTTCAACAACCAGAAAAAGCCACCTATCCGGCCATCGATCACACCATCCGGAAAATCCGTCAGGACCCCACCCAACCATGGACGCTCGGAAATCTTGCCCGCCAGGCCGGCATGCACCCCGCTTACTTCAGCGCAAAATTCCACGCCCACACCGGAAAAACCCTCACCGATTTTCTGGCCGCCTTGCGCGTTGAACGGGCGAAACACCTTCTCGCTTACACCGGCCTCCCCATCAGCGAAATCGCCTTCTCCAGCGGCTTCCGCTCGATCTCCCAATTCAACCGCGTCTACAAAAAACTCAGCGGCCACCCGCCGGGAGCGGATCACCGGAATTGAATATCAAACATGAGATATTTCGGTTGACAATTGTTCATGATTGGGAGTGGGTAGAGGATGGTTTTTTCCTCCCCTTCTAGAAGGCTGGCATTTTATTTGACCGGTGCTGCATTGCTCGGACTGGTTTTGGTGCCAACACCTCTTCACGCCCAAAACACCCTTCCTCCGGGCCAGGATCCGGCAAGAAACATGGCCGCCGCGGGCTATTGGTCCATGTGGGCCGAGACGCAGGACAATCCGCCGGCCATCACGCTCCGCTTTTTATACACCAAGGACGGGGCGGGAAGTGCTCTCGTGCTTGATATCCGCCGCCGGGTGTATTCCGATGCGGGGGATCAGCCGTGGGTGGTGGTGGGGCAGGCGCCGCTGAACGCGGTGAGTTGGACAGACACCACCGTGGAAGACGGGGTGATTTACGAATACATGGCTACAAGAAGCCCCTCGGGGAGTTCGCTTCTGGGAACGGTCGCTGCCGGTGTGAACGCCAACAACGCCGTGCCACGAGGAACGATCATCGTGGTGCTTGCTCAAAACATCGTGACGGGAAATCTGGCTGCCATCAACCAGCTCTACTCGGATTTGATCGGTGACAACTGGAAGGTCCGAACCATCATGGTACCGACATTTGAGGATCTTCCGGTGCAGGGGTCGGAGTGGAACAATGTTCGCGGGATGTGGAGCAGGCATTACCCCGCCAAGCTGCGGGATCTGATTCGAAGCGTCTATTACGAGGACCCTGCAAATACCAAGATGCTCTATTTTTTAGGTCATGTGCCTATCGCCACATCTGGCACCAGCGTTTCAGTGCCGGACGGACATGGAAGCAGGAGCACTTTTGCCACCGATCATTTTTATGCCGACATGGACGGGGTTTGGACAGATAGCGCCTACAACCGCTATAACGGGAGCGATACCATGAGAGGTGGCCGCAACATGCCGAACTTTCCACAGGATGGCACGTATGATCCCAACACCGGGGTCTCCCGGGTTGAGATGGGCTTTGGACGAGTGGATCCCTGGGACATCGGAAATCAGGTGTGGTACACGCCCGAACTGACAGCCAATCAGCGAATTGCCCGATATCTGGACAAAGCACACAAGTTCCGTCATGTCCAACCCTTTGGACCGGTGGGAGCAGAAGAGGTTGCAGGACGCCGGGCTGTCATGCGCTACACCCAAGGCGGGCAGGATGGGGCGTCAAGTTATGGGTCGTCTTTGCTGGCCATGGTTGGCCCGCACAACATGGACAATTGGATCAGCCTCAGTTCCCTGCCACCTGCAGTGGCTCCCGTCACTGACGAGGATGTGCAGTGGACCGTTGACCATGGCCCCTATCTTTTTTACGCACAAGGTTCTCAAGTCCCACCAAACAATGGGGATGACCACCTCAGCAAAGCCGTGAACTGGTCAAGCATGCAGAGCTACTTCGGGGACTGGCACGTGGATAATGACATGCGCCGTCACATTTTTTCAAACAGCATGACCCTCACCTGGCTTTACACGGGGAGGTTCAATCCGGAATTGTTTCATCATGGTTTGGGGGTCGGTGAACCGATTGGAAGTGTCATGAGGCTCTCGATGAATTTCGGGACCAATGCCCGCTACTTCGCGAGCTCGGCCACAACGGGTCAAGATTTTCTCAGGGCTCTAGTGGGCGATCCTGCTTTGCGGATGTTCCCGGTGCCACCCGTGCAAAATTTGGTGGCGCAGGGCTCTGGCAACTCGGTGAATCTCACGTGGTCGGCACCTGCCGAGATGGGGGAATTTCAGCATTATCAGGTTCACCGGGCTGCTGGAATGTCCGAGGACTTCACGCTGGTTGCTGACGGATTGTCCCAGCCACAATTCACAGATTCCCAGGCTCCTATGGGCCCCAAAGTTTACAAAGTGCAGGCCATTCACCGGATTCTGACCGGTTCCGGTTATGTCTCAACCAACTCCCAGGCACAGTTTGCCAGCGTGGGGCTTCAGATTGAGCCTATGCTTTTGCCACCCTTCAGGATGGGGGCCAATGGCACTTTTTCCTTAACAACAACCGGGGCTCAGGGGGCCGTGCAATGGAGTTTGTTGGAGGGGCGGTTGCCAGCGGGAATCACGCTGGCCTCGGATGGCACGTTGGCTGGTCGTCCGGTGATCCCTGGAAATCATCGGGTGCTCATTCGTGCAGCCGATTCGTCTGGCGCTTCGGCCCTGCGGGAGTTTGTGGTTTATGTGGAAGGCACTCAGACCGATATTATGTATTTCGATTTGGACGAAACCGGCGGCTTCGGCCTCACGGACCGGATTTTCCCGCTTCGGAAAACCACCCTGCGTGGCAGCCCAACATTTTTGCCGGAGGGGGGAATGCAATTTGACGGGGTGGATGATGCCATCGTGGTTCATTACATGGGAGAAAACGCACCACCAGCCAATGGCTGGGCGGATATGAAATTTCTGCCTCCCACGGCCCGCCCCTCATTTTCTGTACAGTTCAAGGCCGCCCCGACCAGCGCTGGGGGGATCCTGCTTTCGCGTTCCACCAACCTGATCACGACGTTTCCCGAGAATCTCAATGTTTATACAATTCGCATGTTGCCCGATGGAAGGGTGCAGGGCTGGACCCGCAATTTCTCACCTATCACCACAGCCGCGAATTTGAAAGACAATCAATGGCATCACGCGGTGCTGACCTATGACCCGGCAGATGGACGAACCTATTTTTATGTGGATGGCGTTCAGATCGGGAGCCTGGGAGCAGGCAACAAGGTCGTGAATGAAAAGGTCGTCATCGGGGCCCGCTGGAATGGCACCGGGGAAACAACCACCACCGATCACTTCAACGGTGCTCTCAAAGAAGTTCGTTGCTTTTCCTATGGGCTGTCCTCTGCGGAGGTTCGGGCTCTTTACGAGCAAATGACGCTTGACCGTCCTGACCTCAACCCTGCCCCCCCACAGTTGCTTGCGACCCCGGTGAAAGTGGTTCTTGTGAGCAACGGCCAAAATCAGATTGCGAATTTCCAAGTGGATACCACACACAACGAGGCGGCTCAAATTCAAGTCACCTCAAGCAACCCGGCGGCTTTCCAAAGTCTTTTTGCCACACGCACGGCCGGTGGTTACCGCCTGCACATGAGGCCGGCTGTTGGATTTTTGGGAGATGTTACACTCACCATCACACTGGATGATGGCTGGCCGGGGAATGTGGTCAGGTTCACCGTTCCTGTCACCATTGGAGGGGGCTTGACTTACGCCGCATGGCAGGCAGCCATTGATTGGCAGGCCAAGGATTCGACCCCGGAGGGGGACGCAAACAGCAATGGGCTGTCCAACCTGGCGGAGTTCTTTTTTGGCCAGGACCCCATGGCATTGGAGGGTCCGGGCAGCCAACCTGTTTCGATCCAGACGATCGAAACGACCGCTCGCGGGGATCGGATGGTTGTCAGATTTCCAAAGCAAAAGGGTTTGGTGGGGGTGGCCTATACGATCGAAAGTTCCGAGGATCTCGTCGATTGGACGCCTGAGACCAACCTCTTTGAGGTGACCCAAACAGCTGACAGCACGGAGGAGGTCGATGTTGTGGAAATCGAGATCCCCATCTCTTCCTCAACAAACCGCAAGTTTGCCAGGATTCAGACGCAGCTGACGCCTTGAGTTTTCAAAAGCCTCGATCGAAAAAGCCCACGGCCGGCAATACCCTCCCCTGATACCGTAATCAGGTTTGGGAATCTTGACACCATGGCTTGCGAGGAGTCTGCTCGTCGTTATGAAGAACACGCTCCTCTTTCTGCTTGGCACAATCGGGTTTTTCAGCACCGAAGCAGGGGCCTGCACCCGCGTCCTCTATTCCGGGACCGAAAATACGGTCGTCACCGGCCGTTCGATGGATTGGTCACAAGACATGGGAACCAACCTTTGGCTATTTCCCAAGGGGATCGAGCGGAACGGAAACGCAGGGCCGGATTCCATCCAATGGACATCAAAATACGGCAGTGTGATCGCCTCGATTTATGAGGCGGCCACCGTTGACGGCATCAATGAGAAAGGGCTCGTGGCCAATGTGCTTTATTTGGTGGAGTCCGACTATGGTGCAGTCGGGGAGCATCCGACGCTCTGCATCAGCCTGTGGGCCCAATACGTTCTGGATAATTTTCAAACCGTCTCCGAAGCCGTTGAAGCATTGACCAAGGAGCCCTTTCGAATCGTGGCGCCTTCCCTTCCAAACGGCTCGCCGGCGCAGGGTCATCTGGCCCTCTCGGACCCCAGTGGAGATTCAGCGATCTTTGAATATGTGGCAGGCAAACTTGTTGTCCACCATGGCAAGGAATACACGGTCATGACCAATTCTCCGATCTACTCGGAACAACTCGCCCTCAATGCCTATTGGCAAAGCATCGGCGGAACGGTCTTCCTGCCGGGAACAAACCGGGCGTCAGATCGTTTTGCCCGCGCTTCGTTTTTTGTGGATGCGGTCCCGAAAAAAATCGATCCCAATTATATCACCGCCGTTCCCGATCGCTCCTTCAATTTCCAAGCCATTGCCAGTGTGCTAAGCATCATGCGCGGGGTCAGTGTTCCTCTTGGAATCACCATGCCGAGCCAGCCAAATATTGCCTCAACCATCTGGAGAACCGCCGCAGACCAAAAGAACCGCATCTACTACTTCGACTCGGCCACCACCCCCAACACGTTCTGGGTGGATCTCGATGACCTGGATTTTTCTGCGAAGGCTCCGATCCTGCGTTTGGAAGTCGCCGGCGGCCGCGTTTATTCCGGCAACACCGCAAAGTCTTTCACCCCTCAAAAGCCCTTCACTTGGCTCTCCGGAATTCCGTCCGATAAGAAGAACTAAACAGCTTTGATAGGGACACGAGGGGCGGGTTCATACCCAGACAGGCAGTCAACCCGGGTGGGAATCCATAGCGCTCAAAATGCTCCAGCCACATCGAGGATCATGGTGATGAGTGAGACGAGCAGACCGATCACAAAGACCCGGTAGCTATACCCAATGTAGCGGAACTTCTTGAGATGGAGAACCTGACCGATCTGGTGAATGTCCCGGATCATAGCACGATAAATCAGGTCGTCCGACTGAATCGTTGCCATGATTTTATCGGTGAAGTCCTTCTCGGACAATCTGGCAAAAATTCCGCAGAACAGCATATTACTGGTCGGGGAGACGGTCATGGCAGCGCTTGGCGTTCGTGGCATCACGGCAAAAATTCCCAGTGCCGCCGCAATGATCGAAAAAATTCCCCAAACGCCAAGGGCGGGCGGAAAGGCCCCTCTTCCGACCTGACTGAAGCAGATCGTGACAATCACAAGGCAGACCCCAACGAGAATATTGGCTTTTTGGTCAGCCATGATGCCCAACTGCACGTGATGCTGTTGAACGGTGCGCAGCATGTAGACGGCCGAATGACTGGCCTGTTGTTCTGCATAATCCTCATCCGTAAAATCTGATTTCATAAAATACCGGGTGCAATGTTGGAAATTTGGTCGCCTGCCAATAACTCACCAATTCCCCATACACCCTCAAGCACAATCCAAGAAATATGTCGTCTCCGTTTGGGATGGCTGCCAACCCTTTGCTGGTGACGAGGGAAAAACGTGTCTTTGCCGGGAGAGTGATAAATTAAGCAATGGCGAGAGCTTGGTTGGCAGCTTTTTCTCCCGACGCCATGGAGGCCTCGATACTGCTGGTAGCCGTAAAATCTCCGGCAAGAAAGAGGTTGGGATAGGGAGATGTCAACCGCGGTTTGTGGAAGAAAGAAGGCGGCTGACGCAACACCGCCCGATCGATACGCAGGATTTCCACCACTTCCAAACCGGCTGCGGCTTTCGGGAAGACCTCAGCAATGTCACGCCTGGCGAGATGGGCAAGGGATGCGGAGCTGTGACCGGCACAATCCAACATTGTTGCAACCACCAGAGGAACTCCCGTGCTGGAATAACCAGGAGCCACATTGGTGATTTGAGTGAAATGACGAACCAGGCGCTTGCGTCCCGCAGGCAGCACGATCAGGCGATCCGGGTAAAGACTCTCTTTCGCTTGGAACGACACGGTCCACACCGGTGCAAAATCCGGTGGCGTCCAGTCTCCACCGATCAGCCCGTTGGCAGAGGACGCGTCAGTCGCAAGGACCGCGGCCTGCACGTTGATCATTTCGCCACCCTCAAATTGCAATTCGGAAACTCTCCCGCTTTTAGAGACGAGACTTCTGACGCGGGTGTTGAGGCGAAGGGTTCCGGGTTTCAGTCCGCGTGCAAGCTGACGCGGCAGTGCCCCGATCCCCTCTTCCGGCAGCAACGCGCGACCCAACAAGAACTTCTTGAGATAATAACAAAAAAGCGCGGCGCTTGTTTCCAACCGGTTATCCAAAAACACACCACCAAAAAACGGGCGAAGGAAACGCTCGATGAATTCCGGGCTCAGGCCCTGCTGCTTCACAAACGCAAGAGTTTCCCTATCATGGCTGCCACCACAGTCGCGCAGAAGAGATCTGTCAGATTGGGCCAGGACCATAAGTCCGAGTTTGCTGAGCCGGGCTTTGTCGGCGGGGCCAAAAGCGCTTCCAAAAGCCGCCCTTGGTGCCGAAAGAGGATGACGGAAGGGATTGCGCAGTTTCCAAAATTTCCCCGCATCCCAGAGCATGGCACCGGAGTCAAAGGCTTGTGGCCGGAGGGCCCTGAGGTCCACATGACGCCGGAGTGTGGGGTAGGAGTTCAGGAGAACCTGGAACCCGCGATCCAGAATAAAGCCCTGCGTGCGGTCACTGCGAACCCGTCCACCAACTTCATCTGCTGAATCGAGCACACAGTATTCTGCGCCCGCTTCGTGGAGCACCTTCGCGCATGTCAGCCCCGCAAGGCCGGCTCCTATGACAGCAATCATAGTCTATGACTCAGGCGTTTTCTTCGAACCGACCGATCTTTCGGAATTTTTCGTAACGCTGAGCCAGCAGTTTGTCGGTTGGCACCTTCATAAGTTCCTTGAGTGCCGAGGAGACGGCTTCCCGAAGAGCCAGGGCGGCTGCCGAGGGGTCGCGATGAGCCCCACCCGGAGGTTCGGGAACAACTCCGTCGATGATGCCCAACTTGAGGAGTTCGGTGGCATTCAGCTTGAGGGCTTCTGCGGCTTCTGGAGCGTGTTTGCGGTGTTTCCAAAGAATCGCAGCGCATCCTTCCGGACTGATCACAGAGTAGTAAGAATTCTCTAACATGAGCACTTTGTCGGAAACTCCGATCCCCAAGGCCCCGCCAGAGCCACCCTCTCCGATCACCACGGCAACAGTCGGTGTGCGCAGCACCATCATTTCCCGAATGTTCACAGCGATGGCCTCGGCAATGTGACGTTCCTCGGCTCCCACCCCCGGGTAAGCACCGGGAGTATCAATCAGCGAAATCACCGGGAGGGAAAACTTTTCCCCGAGCCGCATCAAGCGAAGGGCTTTCCGGTAGCCCTCAGGGTGCGGACTGCCAAAGTTTCTGAGCAGGTTCTCTTTCACGTCCCGGCCCTTCTGTTGGCCGATGAGGATGCAGCGTATCCCATCAATGGTGGCAAAGCCCCCCGGCATGGAGGCGTCATCTCCAAACAAGCGGTCGCCCTTCAATTCAAAAAAGTCATCAAAAGCCTCCTTGGCGTAATCCAGGGTGAAAGGCCGTGAGGTGTGACGGGCAATCTGAACGCGCTGCCAGGCAGTCAGCCGGGTGTAAACATCCGCGCGGGTCACTTCGATCTTGGCCCGCATGGCCCGGACTTCCGGATCAAGGTCGATGTTTTGACCAGGCAGGTGGCTGATCAGGTCCTCCAGCTTCTGCTCAAGTTCGGCTACCGGTTTTTCAAAATCCAAGATCTGTGTTTTCATGCGCTGCGAAGCCTCTACTTGATTGTGATTGGTGTACCACGGTTGACCAAAACAAAAACTTCCTGAAAGTCTCCGGGCGACAAAAAGATGCCCGGGGCAGAAGCATCGCCATCCGCCCCGACCGTGCGTAGAACGGCACCCCCGGGTGTCAATTGCACAAGGCGCTCGCTTTCTGCATAGGTTTTTTCGCCGAAAGCCACCCGCTTGCCTTCCACGGTGGCAATCTTATCAGAGACGATGGCCTCCAATGTTCCATCATCCGGCAACCTCGGAACTGAGGCCCCTAACAGCGGATATTCCCGAAAAAATTTGCCTTTGTTGGTCACCGTGAGGGTTTTGTTTTTGCGATCCACGGAGACTTTGATGTCCAACTCCGGGACTTGAAGGACCTGACCGATCTGAAGGTTGATGGTTGTTAGCTGATTCACCGTGTAGATCAGTTCGGCACCGGATTTGGTTTTGGTGGCGATGCGGGCCAGGGCGTCTCCTTTGACCACGGTGTAGGAGGTTTTGCCTTCGCCGGGCAAGGGAGAGAAAAGGGCTCTGGCATTCAACTCACCAAGAGCCCTGCGGACTTCGGCGATGTCGGGAGCATCCGGATACTCCACCAGAAAGGCTTCCAAGGCTTCGCGGCTGGCTTGGGAGTTACCGGCTTTGACGATTTCCGCTACGGCGTTGAAAGCGGCAATACCGGGATGGGGGGGCGGAGGAAGGGCCGCTTGGATTTCCATTTCTTTTTGCTCCTGCTTGTCGAGCGCCTTGGATTTCCAAAATAGTTCGTAAGCAAAATAGGCGGAGCCCCCTATGACACCGGCAGCAACAATCAGGATGATAAGAAATCTGAGAAACATGACTCCTCAGAGGTTAACCCGCCGTCGACGGGATGAAAACCTCAAATAAAACCCCTTCGTTTCCACTCCCCGATGTTTTCGCCGGCCGAACGCTGGATCAAATCCATCGTAAACTTCAGGAGACAGACTTCCCAGGCATCATCCACCCCGGCAATGAGCGTCGATTTGGGATCATCCGAAGCCTGCATTTCTGCCTCCAGCCGTCCGAGCACATCGGCGATGGGATCATGCAGAACACTTTGCTGGATGTCGGTCTTTCGAAGTTGGAACCCGTACTTCAGAACTTTGAACTGATCCGCATTCTCCTCAATCCAGTCGGCAAAATCCCTGGCACTTTCCCCGAACCCGTCAAGGCCGAGTTTTTTGAAGTGGTGCGGAGAAACGATACGTGGGCGCTCGGCCTCAATGCTCCCGCCACGCACACGGACCGCATTGACTTCATCCATGAGCTCGCTGACCAATAAAAACCGGAAGCTGGTTGTTCCAAAGGTCTCGATCACACCGCGCGGCGCCACCACAACCCTGGTGTTTTCCATGGCGTAGTTAAAATCATGCTCCTCAATCATCGCAACACCATAGGCAGGGGAGGCCATTGCGCAATATTTGTTCACAGGCATTTGACAAAGCAGGCAACTTCAGCGTTCCCTACAGCAACATGGCAAGCCAACCCACACGAGTGAACTTGCGCACACCCGATGTGATGGCCAGCGTTCAGGCGCAGGTGGAAAACCACTATCGCAGTGCGCTGGTCGAGCAGATCCGCGATGCCGGGGGTGTGCTGGAAGTGGGCAACACAATCATCCGGCTGGCCCGGCAGTTTGGTTTTTGCTACGGTGTGGAGCGGGCCATTGACCTCGCCTATGCCGCCCGCAAGGTTTTCCCTGACAGAAAAATCAGTTTGCTTGGTGAGATCATCCACAATCCGGATGTGAATGCGCAGATGACCACCCTCGGCATCGAACACCTCCCGGCCCGCCCCTCCACGGAAGAGATCTCAAATCTCGGGCCCGAGGATATCGTCATCGTTCCTGCCTTCGGCGCGGAAGTTGCCACCGTGGAAGCCGTCAAAGCGGCAGGTTCCCAAATCGTGGACACCACCTGTGGAGACGTCATGAGCGTGTGGAAACGGGTTCGCCAAAATGCGCAGCAGCAGGTCACAAGCATCATCCACGGCAAGGCCAGCCATGAGGAAACCCGCGCCACCGCCTCACGCGCCCTGGGAGCAGATGCCACGGGACATTATCTCATCATCCTGGATCTGGCTCACACCGAACTTGTTTGTGACTTCATTCGCAGCGGAGGGGACGCCGCAGACTTCCTCTCTCACTTCGAAGGCGCATGCTCGCCCGGTTTTGATCCGACCAAACATCTGGCACGTGTGGGTGTTGCCAATCAGACCACAATGCTCCGCGGCGAAACTGAAGAAATCCAAAACCGGATCCGCGCCGCGGTGGCTGATCGGGACGCCGGCTCCACGGCGAATTTCCGTCATTTTGACACAATCTGCGGAGCCACCCAGGAGCGTCAGGATGCTCTCTTTTCACTGCTCGGTGAACCCCTCGACCTGCTCGTTGTCATTGGTGGCTACAACAGCTCAAACACCACCCACCTCGTCGAAATCGGTGAGAAAAAACTGCCCACATGGTTTGTCCGAAATGCCGGGTGCCTGATCTCAAGCACCAAAATCCGGCATTTTGACACGCACCAAAAAGCTGAAATCACAACCCTCGATTGGCTGCCGCCCTCAGAGCAACGTCTGGTTGTGGCCGTCACGGCCGGAGCCAGTTGTCCTAACAATTTGATTGAGGAAACGATCCGGCGTCTGTTGGAATTGCGGGGCGAGCAAATTCCATGACGCCATTGCTCACCATTTCTGAACTTCGGGCGAGGGTTCGGGAAACTCCCGTTCCCGCGCGCCTTTTTGCTCAGGCGGCCGAGGTGCTTCGACGCGAGTCCGCAAACGGAAAGCCGTATTACGAATTAAAACTCCGTGATTCCGGCGATACCTTGCTTCTGCGGGCTTGGAATGACACCCCCGCCTTCTTTGCCTGCGAAAAACTGGCCCAGGGAACGGCCATCGAAATTTCCGGGGAGTTTCAAGTCAATGGTCAGTTTGGTTTGGAGGGGCGCCGCTGGACATTGCGCCCGCTGAATGACGAAGAGTCAGAGACCTTGTTTTCCGCAGCACAAAGCACCACGGCTGCCTCAATGGAATATGTCGCCACCCAAATGGCATCCCTCGCTGACCCACGGCTCAAAGCCCTCAGCGAAGCCTTTCTGCGGGAGTTCGGGACCCGCTTTGCCCGCGCCTCCGCAGCCCGCGCACATCACCACGCCAGGAGAGGCGGCCTTCTCGATCACACCGCTCAAATGCTGCGATCCGCCGAGGCCGTCTGCTCAACGTATCCTTCCCTCAATCGCGATCTCCTGCTGACAGGCACACTTTTTCATGACACCGGAAAACTCTGGGAAACCTGCCCGCCGGAACGCGGCTTTGAAATTCCGAGGGAACTGCGGGGCGAATTGCTCGGCCATATCACCATCGGCATCGAACTGATCAACTCCCTCTGGAGATCTCTTCCGCTTGAGGAGTGGAAGGAATTGTCCCCGCCCAGCGAAACCGTCCGCCTTCATCTTCTCCACCTGATCGCCGCTCATCATGGCCAACTCGAATTCGGTTCCCCCGTGGAACCCAAAACCCCCGAAGCCATCGCGCTCAATGCGATCGACAACCTCGATGCCAAATTGGAAATGCTCTTCCAAGCCGCCACGTCCCAGCTCGAAGTGGCCCCCGGCATCCTCGACCGGATCCGCCCGCTGAATATCAATCCGGTTGTCCCGCTGCCAAAATACGAGCAACCCTGTGCATAAGCGCTAACGGATGGCCTCAAAAGATGAGGTCTTTCAGCTCTGTATCCCCGAAGACCTCTGTCTCGCTTCCTGCTCCATCGGAGCATTCAAATAGCCGAGATCCAGGCACTCATGCAGATATCTACCAAGAAAGGGTCGAAGTCCACCCATCCGCTCATACTGAGCCGTGTGAACGCACTCATGTGCAATCAACTGACGATCTTGCCAATACTCTGAGCGTATAAAAATGCCGTAATACAGTGTCATGCCCGCAGTGGCTTCAGAAATGAGACCTGCGACTTTTCCAAGGCCGTTCAAAAATGAGTTTCCCGATCTCGGAATCCTCTCAACTTTCAGCAATCGTATGCGTTCCGGATGCGTGACCCCCATGGCTAAGGCATCCGAGAGTGAAGCCTCTCCAAGCGGAACGCCATTTTTCAAAATGAATTCCTGCTCTCGCTCCGCCCACCTGACGACCAGTGGAAGAAATAGCGGAAGGGCGCGAAGGAAGAGACTCATGGAAGGATGGATTATTCTTTCGATAATTTTTATTCGGCTTGTGTCCAAAGACGCAAGATCTTCAAAACTTCGTCATGACTTATTCAACCCCCGGCCTCATTCGCAGCCTGCGGGGCAGGAAAAAGCAACAGGTCAAACCATGAGACTTAATCCATTTTCTCGTAGCTTAGAGCTTGATCTTTTTGTTATACATTATCCGGTCGCCGCCTCCCAACCCATCATCAACGCTGAAGGTGATCCGAAGTTCCCCACGATAGCCTCGCACAATTGGATATATTATGCCGTCAGTTCCTCCGTGTGTCACCGGCGAAAATGGTGGTGGAAACCAAACCGTTCGCCTCCACGATAAATCGGTGCTATGGGGGCGCTTCGTGTCGTGCAAATCCATCTGCGGGTCGCCGTATATTTCAAATGTTTCGGAGGCAGGATCAGGCCCCGAACCTCGCGAGTGATAGCAAAATGCAATCTCATCATGTCCAGTCTCGTAAACGGTTATTAAGTAATCCGCTGTCTGCGTCGCATCGAGTAGTCGAAAACCTGATCGTGCGGTGTGCTTTTCCCAATCAGAAAGTGTTGAGAAATGAGGTTCAAAATTGCACGAAGTCAGCAATGAGCAGAGCACTGCCATCCTGAATGCGAGAAAGATAAGTTTCATAAATCATTCACCTTCTGAAGGCAACAATTGTGCAAGCCGGTAAAATATACGACTTCGGGGTGATACACGGCGAATTTTATGGCGGGATGGGGGATTCCAGACTCCATTCATTTATCCATCATGGTATGGCTTTTTATCAGGTATAAATCCACCACTTTTGCGCAGGGCAGCTTGAGCAGTCGCAGACCACTTCGCTTGGCAAATAGTCTGATTGGACCTGCAACCCGGGTCGTCCTTCGAGTGTTAATGGCATTCAGAGAGATCTCCGAGAAAGCACTTCCTAACAAAATCCCTGCAAGCGTTTGCGGCAGCTTGTCGTTTGCTTGGGTAGGGCTGGCAGTCCCTTGCCCGCCCATTTGTTGTTTGAGGAATTTCAATATGGTTTGGCGCAACCCGGATAAATCACACTTCTGAGTAATAAACACTAGCTTATGGCTCATATAATGACAATAATTGAGGTATAAACACGAGCCTATTAACTCATGCCAAGTGATCAACAATGGAATTGGGAGCAGGAAGGCTGGCCTGAATTCCAGTATAATCGCACAAATCTTGACGCCCTGGAGGCCAAGTTTCTGCGTGCGGCGGGTGAGTTCATTGGTGCTGTGAAGCATCTGGCGGACGACGATGGACTACAGCTCACCATCGAGTTGATCAGTGAGGAAGCCCTGAACACCTCTGAGATTGAGGGGGAGATTTTGAATCGTGACAGCCTTCAATCGTCGATTCGGCGAAACTTTGGCCTTGTGACCGATTACCGGAAAATCCCTCCTGCCGAACAAGGAATTGCTGCGATGATGGTTGATCTCTATCGCAATTTTGATGCCCCGCTAACCCATGATCTTTTATTTCGATGGCATCAAATGCTCATGAACGGGCGATGTGATTTGAGAGATATCGGACGATACCGGGCAGGGCCGATGCAGGTTGTTTCCGGGCCGATCCATGAACCAAAGGTGCATTTTGAGGCTCCGCCTTCCGCCAAGCTGCGAAGCGAAGTGACGCGGTTTATCAAATGGTTCAACCAAACCTCTCCCACCGGGAAGACTCCCCTCTCAGCATTGGCCAGGGCTGGCATAGCCCATTTGTATTTCGTCACGATTCACCCCTTCGAGGATGGGAATGGGCGCATGGCGCGAGCCCTTGCAGAAAAAGCAATATCCCAAAACCTTGGTCAACCCACACTCATCGCTCTCTCACACATCATCAGCAGGAATCGCACAGCCTATTATGATGCTCTGGAAAGCGCCAACAAAAGCAATGAGATCACCGACTTGCTCGCCTATTTTGCTGAAACCGTTCTTGGGGCGCAGAACCACACCCAGCAAATGGTTGAGTTCCTAATCGCCAAGACGAAATTTTTCGACCGGCTCCGAGGGCAACTGAATCCGCGCCAAGAGAAGGCCATCAACCGCATGTTTCGGGAGGGACCCGCAGGATTTCAGGGCGGGCTTTCAGCTGAAAACTACATTCGAATCACGGGCACTTCCCGCGCAACCGCTACCCGTGATCTGCAAGATCTGGTCGAAAAAAATGCGCTCGTCCAAACAGGAAAGCTTAAAAGCACGCGCTACAACCTGAGGTTAGCGGCGGATGGAGCAAAGATGTAGCCACAGAAGTCGGCGGGCAAGGCTTGTCCCGCCGAAGCCTTGGCGAAGGCGGAGACTGCCCAGCCCTACCATTGAAGGAGCGGTTTGCGTTTGCGGCAGCTTGTCGTTTGCTTTGGTAGGGCGAGGCAGTCTCTTGCCCGCCGACGCTCTTGTTTTCCGCGGGGATGCCATTGGCAGCAAACCCGCATCCGCCTTACCCCAGCCGTCCTGGCAGAGAAATTTCGAACAAACGTTCTCCGCCTTCGCCCTGGCCTTCCAAGGGGTCGAGGGTGAGGGATTGATAGGCGGCTTCCAGCGCCCGCGGGTCAGCCCGGAGTTCGGGATACATGACTTTGAGACGTTCTTTGACCCAGCGTTTGGCCATCATGCGGTCGATGGGGTGGATGGGGGGTTCGCCCTGAAGTTTGGAACGGATCAGTTCAAAGATGTTCATAGTTCCAGAAAATTTTGGAGGAGGTGTTTGCCTTCCAGGGTGAGGATCGATTCGGGATGAAACTGCACGCCGTGAACGGGATGTTCGCGGTGAACGAGGCCCATGATTTCTCCCTCGGCGGTTTCGGCCGTGATTTCCAGGCACTCGGGAAGTGTGTCCCGCTTCACGATGAGCGAGTGATAACGCGTGGCCTCGAAAGGCGTGGGCAGTCCGGCAAAAACCCCGGAATCTTTGTGAAGGATGGGCGAGGTTTTCCCGTGCATGAGCCGATCGGCGCGCACGACTTCACCGCCGTAGACCTGGCCGATGCTTTGATGACCAAGGCAGACGCCCAGGATCGGGATACGGGCACCGAAGCTGCGTATCACATCGCAGCTGATGCCGGCCTCGTTCGGAGTGCAAGGACCCGGCGACACACAGATGTGATGAGGTGCAAGAGCCTCGATTTCGGCCAGAGTGATTTCATCATTCCGGCGTACAAGGGGCTCAACTCCCAACTCACCAAAATATTGGACAAGGTTGTAAGTGAAAGAGTCGTAGTTATCGATGACCAGGAGCACGGGTGGAGCGGGTTAAAGGCAATTTCCTATGACGGAACGGATACGCAAGCGGGAAAAGCGGTTGGAGGTGGATGAATCACCATGAAAGGTTGCTGCCCCTACAGGGCAGAATTGTTTTTTTCCAGTCCCCAGTGCGGCGCTGGCGCTTGCCCTGGGCTATGGGATTCAGCCCCGTTGGGGCATATGCGAGTGACGTTCAAGTTATTATTAACAATCATTGTTCGGGAGCCTGCAGGGCATGGGCGATGGCGCGCATCGCGGCCATGGCTTTGTTGACGCTTTCTTGATATTCTCCCTCAGGGGTTGAATCAGCGACGACTCCTCCCCCGGCTTGCACATAGGCCTTTTTGTCTTTCAGAAGCACGGTCCGCAGCGCGATGCAGGAGTCCAGATCTCCATCAAATCCAAAATAGCCGACCGCTCCCGCATAGGTGCAGCGTTTGCTCTTTTCGAGCTCATTGATGATTTGCATGGCCCGCACTTTGGGGGACCCTGAGACTGTTCCTGCGGGAAAGGTGGCCCTCATCACGTCATACGCATTCCGCCCACCCGCAAGGAGGCCGGACACGTGGGAGACGATGTGCATCACATGGCTGTAGCGCTCAATCGTCATAAAATCACTCACGCGCACACTTCCGAATTCTGCGATCCGTCCAACATCATTGCGCGCCAAGTCCACCAGCATGAGGTGTTCGGCCCGTTCTTTCGGGTCGGCAAGCAAGTCTTCGGCGTTGGCGACGTCTTCATTGGGAGTCTCTCCGCGACGGCGTGTCCCGGCGATGGGACGAATCTCGACCAGTCGATCCGTGACCCGCACGTGCACTTCAGGCGAACTGCCGACAAGAGATTGTCCATCGGGACACCTCACGCAAAACATGTAAGGGGAAGGATTGATAAACCGGAGAGCCCGATAAAGCTCAAGGGCGTCGCGATCAAAATCTGTCTCAAATCGCTGGGCCGGCACCATCTGAAAAATGTCGCCCGCCCGAATGTATTCCTGAGCCCGCCGGACCATCTCATGATATTCCTCCTGCGTGGTGTTGGATCGTGTTTCCGGCATCTGCGGTTGAGCGCCGGTAAAAAGCGGAGGAAGGGCAATGGGCTGCTCCAGCAAAGTCAGAATCCGCTGTATTTCCTCTGCGGCGCCATCATAGGCCGCCTCCGCCCCGTTTTCGCCCAGGAAGGCATTCACCACGATTTTGATACGCCGCTTTTTGTGGTCGAAAATGAGCACATTCCCGGCCACCATAAAAAACATATCCGGCACGCCGAGTTCATCATTCGGATGCTGGGGAATGGTGGGTTCAAACCACCGCACGGCATCATAGGACAAATACCCCACGGCTCCCCCATGGAAACCGGGCAGGTCTTCACCGCCGGCGACACGATAGGATTTCATGAGAGTCTCCAACTCCGAAAAAGGGTCGGAGGGCGTTTCGAACGCCCGCGTTTCGCCATCAGCGGTGATTTCGACGTGATGCCCCCGTGCCGAAATCAACGCGCGCGCTCCAAAACCGATGAAAGAAAACCTCCCGATCTGGTCGCTTTGTTCTGCGGACTCCAGCAGAATCGAAGGCGGCTGCCCGCCGATTTTGGCATACGCGGAGACAGGCGTTTCGCCATCCGCCACGATCTCGGTCCAAACAGGAATCACATGAATTCCCGGGGCCGCGAGTCTGTCAAACTCCGCCCGTGAGGGCTGGAGAGGAATCATGAAAAGGAGACTTTCGGGGCAACTTTTTCTGCCGGGTCTTCGATTTGGAAAAGTTCCGCCGGGCCGAAGTTGAATGTGCCGGCCACAAGGTTGGATGGGAAACTTTCGCGCTTGGTGTTGTAAGCCATCACCGAGTCATTGTAAGCCTGACGCGCAAAGGAGATTTTGTTTTCCGTCGAGGTCAACTCCTCGGTGAGCTGCATCATATTCTGGTTGGCCTTCAGGTCAGGATACGCTTCAGAAAGAGCAAACAATCGGCCAAGAGCGCCGCTCAGTCCGGATTCCGCACCAGCCAGGGCCTGCATCGTGGCGGGATCGCCGGGATTCGCGGCAGCTTTGGAACCGGCCGACTGGGCTGCATTTCTCGCAGAAATCACGCCCTCAAGAGTCTCACGCTCGTGCTTGAGGTATCCTTTGGCTGTTTCCACAAGGTTGGGGATGAGGTCATACCTCCGCTTGAGTTGCACATCAATTTGCGCATAAGCATTTTTGAAACGATTCCGAAGCGCAACGAGGCCGTTGTAGATCCCGACGATGGCCAGACCAATCACGACAATTGCTCCGACAATCACAAGAAGTAGGATCAGGGCGGTGCTCATACCGGCAGATTGCCCGTCAATGCCATGTGATGCAACTCAGAAATCTGCATCATTGGCGACTCGAATCGCGTAATCCATAAACAACATTCCTATTGGAGGGATCATAAAAATCCTTCATCCTGCTTATTCCATGCCAATCGACAAAAGACTTCTCGCGCCAGAGCTGAGACCCATATTTGACAAAGTTGTTGACGGTATCCGTGTCAGCGATGAGGACGCTCACATTCTTTACGGCACCCGCGACCTCAATGGACTGGGAGCCATCGCAAACATTCTCCGGGAACGCATCAACGGGAACGTCGCGACCTACATCCATAACCGCTACGTCAACTATTCCAACGTGTGTTTGCTGTCATGTCAGTTTTGCGCTTTTGGTGCCAAGAAGCGCGAGCCCCATGCGTTCGAACTCGCGGCTGATGAAATTGTGGCCGCTGTTCGTGATGCCCTCAAAGTTGGCATCACCGAGATTCACATGGTGGGAGGCCTGCACCCCACTTTGGGGCCGGAGTGGTATCTCAATTTGTTGAGATCACTCCGGGCCCTTGATCCCCATCTCGTCATAAAAGCCTTCACAGCCGTGGAGATCCGCCACCTGGCGGATCGGATCTTCAAATTGCCGTTCACGGAACTTCTTGCCCTGCTGCGTGACAATGGGCTAGGTGCCATCACCGGGGGAGGGGCTGAGATTTTTGATCAGGAAATCCGTGACAAAATTTGCAAAGGCAAAGAAACGGCCGATGAATGGGCGGAGGTTCACCGCACCTGGCATCAGATGGGCGGTCGCAGCACGTGCACGATGTTGTACGGTCATATCGAAACCGCCCACCACCGGGTCGATCACCTCCGCAGGTTGCGCGAACTCCAGGATGAGACGGGGGGATTCACCGGATTTATCCCCTTTGCCTTTGAGCCGGATGGCGCCAGGCCAGTCCTTAAAGGAATCCCTCATGCCACGGCCTTTGAGGAACTTCGAAACCTCGCCATCGGCCGGATCTATCTCGACAACATCCCCCACATCACCGGCTATTGGATCAGCCTCGGGCTGCCCTTGGCCCAAGTGGCTCTCAACTACGGCGTGGATGACCTTCATGGCACGATTATCGAAGAAAAAATCTTCCACATGGCCGGTGCCATCACGCCCCAGCAGCAATCGGTTGAAGCCCTGGAAAAGGCCATCCGGGAAGCCGGGAGGGAGCCCATGCAGCGCGACAGTTTCTACCGGCGGATTCCCAACTCCGCCACGCGGATCGCCGCGTGAGGATTTCAACCCTGGCGTCCCGCCGTCCTCCAAAGTTGCAGCCCCTATCCGCCAATGGCGGCAGAGCCGCGATCCCGCTCCGACAGAGTGAGGCCGCCATAAGGAACGCCCGTGTGAGTTCAGCCCGTCCTCTATGATCGGCTGCGTCTCCTATCTAAACGCCAAGCCGCTCATCCACGGCCTCCCGCCGGACCAACTCATTCTGGATGTTCCATCCACCCTCTCGAAGCGGTTTACCGATGGAGGATTGGAGGCCGCCCTTCTGCCGGTTTTTGAAATTTTTCAGTTCTCCCATCCCGTGGTGGTTGACGGCATTTCCATCTCCTGCCTCGGGCCCGTAAAAAGTGTCATGGTGGCCAGTCCAGGGCCCTTCCACGCGGTTAGCGAAATTTATCCGGACCCCTCCTCGGTGACTTCCAACACGCTGTTAAAAGTCATTCTTGCGGAATTTCTAGCGGGAGGCCCGAAGGTCGTGCGAGCGAATGAGCAGATTCCTAAAACAGCCGCCCGCCTTCTCATTGGGGATCAGGCTCTCACATTCCGAAAGAATTTCCCCACATGGGAATTTTTTGATCTTGGGGAGTGCTGGTTTCAAAACACCGGCCTTCCCTTCGTTTTCGCCGCTTGGTGCCTGCATCCCCCACCCCGGCCTCATCTCGCAAAGCACCTGCGCTTGTCAGGCCAACAAGGGCTATCCCGCCTGCAGGAAATTGCAATGGCCACAGATGACCCTGCGCACTCACTCGAATATCTCACTCAAAACATTCGCTACGGCCTGGCAGAACCGGAAAAATCCGCCCTTAATCTGTTCGCATCCTTGGCTGTCAGACACGGCTTCCTCTCGAGGTTGCCTCAAATCACGTGGGCTTAACAGGCCAACATGCCTGAATCTGGTTGCGTAGACCAGCCCGGCACCCGGACAAGAAGGCAGAAAATAATTTCAATTTTTTAAAAAAAGTTCTTGCCTCGTTTAAAAACTAAGTCATATTGACAGCGTTCTGGGGGGAACAGCAGGCCATCGTAACTATCGTTGCGGTGGCCTGCATTTTTTATATTGGAAAATAATTTCTCCCCGCCAGTGACCTCCTGCCAAAAATGTCTGCAACTGGTAGGATTTTATTTGACGCGGCCGCGAACATAATTTATTCAACTGGTGCTACGTAGAAATACGTAATGAACCACATAGACGCACATCCGGTCATAAGGGACCTGAAGCAATTATAATCGCATGAATACCGTCGATCACTCTTCAAAAAGTCAACTCTCCTGGCAGAATCTGAGAAGTATCTCAGCAACGCTGGCGGTCGCGGGTGCCATGCTTTTGGGATCATCGATGCATTCACAAGCAGTAATAACCAAGGTATATGATCAGACGGGTTCGGGTTCTATCATCGACCAAGCGTTTGAAAACTGGGAATACAATGACGGAGTAAATCCCAATGCTCCCGGTTGGCTCAGGTCAACTTACAATTTGCCGAGAATCAGAACCTCAGCAAATGATCCCGCTGTTTACAACAACAGCGTGCTTCCCCAAGTGGAGCGTGCCGTTGGCCAAATCGCTCTTAACAACGCCAATGGACTTTTTGTGCCGAGTACGAGTTCAGGGATTCCTGGTCAGAACAATGCCGGCCTGCAAAGTCCTGGAGTGATTAACGCGCTAACCAATTTCTCGGCATTCAACACAACT
The DNA here is from genome assembly GCA_041738805.1 of Terrimicrobiaceae bacterium. GTDB lineage: Bacteria > Verrucomicrobiota > Verrucomicrobiia > Chthoniobacterales > Terrimicrobiaceae > JAJTZA01. The sequence continues at coordinate 44,888 of JBGSPC010000025.1, forward strand.
GCTTCTGGCCCCGCACTTCCAAACTTCACAACGGGAACCAGCGTGAATTTGACGTTTTCCTTTTCGGTCATCAACAGCATCGCCACCTATTCAGTCACCCATGCAGGAGGAACCCGCACATGGGCGTCATCATCCGCCCAATCTTACTATGATGATATTAACGCGATCGAGGTTCGTGTTTCCAATGGAGCCAACAACTCACTTGCAGTCACCAACCTTGTCCTCACTGATTCCAGTGGAGCGAATAACCTGACCAGCGTAACTCCCGCAGCTGCCAATCGATCCGTGGTGTTGTGGACGGGCATTCAGGGCGATTTTACCTTGACTGGCTCTTATGCCTACACGGCAGGAACGGGTTCTTGGAACCACCAAATCAAAGGCCTCTACCTGATCCCTGAACCCAGCACGGTTGGTTTGTTAGGTCTGACGCTTGCCGGTCTGCTCCTCCGCCGTGGGCGCCGGAATCGTCTCTAACCGCAGACATTCCAAAAAAGCTCAGCGGCCAAAATTGCTCCTCGTAGAGGCATTGAATCGCGGTCACGATTCGATGACGTGAAAACTGATTGGAGACCGACTCTGAGATATGCCGTCAAGGCCGTGTTTTTTTTCGCCCTGATCCTTCTTGGTTTGGGATGTCAGTTCTCACGATGGGGGGATGTGTTTCTTGGGGGGGAGGTCTATTTTTTGGATCCCGATTGTTATTCGCGAATGACGCGCGTGCAGATGATTTCAGAGGGTCAGGGACCATTTGTGAGGTTTCATGACTTCGAGAATGCGCCACTTGGAATCACCCCTCACACGACAGCTCCCATGGATTGGCTGATAGCGACTGGCTCTCCGGTTCTGCAATCCGCAGGGGTCCCGAACTCACGGGATGTTTCCGGGGCATTGATTTCTCCATGTCTTGGATTGGTGTTTTTGGTTGTCATTGCGGCGTGGGCATGGACACAGCCCCTCGGCGCGGCCGGGCTTCTGCTTGCGGCTGTGTCACCAATCCTTACGCATGCCTTTTCGGTGGGGCGGCCGGACCATCAGAGTTTGCTGGTCCTCCTCCTGGCTGCGGCGATCATTGCCGAGACAAGGATCTGGCGGGGGAAGCCGGGGGCATGGACCGTGGTGTCAGCGGTGGTCTGGGCCATGGCTTGTTGGGTTTCCCTCTTTGAGCCACTCATTCTGCTTGGGCTCTGCTTGGGGTTACGGGCCGTGGTGCTGGGGCGGAAGGCTTTTGCCGATTCGGGCTTCTGCGCCTTTCTCTTCCTGGCGGTTTTGGGGACGGCCCTGTTTTTCGAAGGGTGGAGGTTTTCCTTCCCCGGGGGAGAGGTTCGGGACTATTTCGGGCGGTGGGCCTCGCAGATCGGGGAGCTGCAGCCTGCAAAATCACAAACCCTCTTTGGCTGGCTGGGGTGGCTGGGGGCTTTTCTTCCCGTGGTGCTGCTTTGGGGAGCATGGGCAAAAAGGGATCGCACACTTCTGGCCTCGGCCTGCCTCATGATTTTTGTGATTGCGCTCAGCTTTTCTGCCGCACGTTGGGGATATTTTGCGGCTTTGGCGGGTGTGTTTTTTTTGCCGGCCGGTCTCGCTTTAATCCCCAAGCGATGGCTCGCCTGGGTCGCTTTTTTTATCTCACTCTGGCCCGTGGCTCAGGTTTGGGACCTTCAAATTTTCCCCGAAGGAGAATCAAAACGGGCTCAAGATGTGGCGAGGGCAGAAAATATCCTCCTTCGCGAAACAGCACAGGCCATCCGCGACCTGCCATTTCATGGCAACGTTCTGGCACCCTGGTGGATCAGTCCGGCCCTCGCGTATTGGAGCGGACGCCCCTTCATCGCAGGAAGTTCCCACCAAAGCCTTCCAGGCACGGTCGCATCGGCCCGGTTTTACCTCGCTGCCACCGATGACGAGGCCCTGTCGATCCTGTCAGAACGACACGTCAAGGTGGTGGTTTCAGACGACCCCTCCCGCCTCACCCAGAACTCAGTCAGCGTCCTTGGCACCGAAGCGCCTCTGCTCGAGATGGCAACCCGCCTTCAAAGACGCCCCCCCCCGGACCTTTTGGAACCAGTTTTTCAGAATCAGTTTTTCGGGGTTTTTAAGGTCAGGTCGCTAAATTCGCCACAAAGAACGCCATAGATCGACCCCCAAACAGAATTCACAAAAAGGCATCTTATTCCCGTTTGCGCGCTACAGCTGTAGCGCGCAAACGGGAAAGTGAGGCATTGCTTTGATTTTCCATGAACCCGAACAGCACGTTTGCGAACACGTTTCGTATTCCGCGAGAACAGCCGTTTTTGGGCCTACAAGCGGCTAACCTCCGCGAGTGCCGAAGAGGGCAGAGCCGATGCGGACGTGGGTCGCACCCTCTTCGATGGCAACCTCGAAGTCATTTGTCATTCCCATGGATAAAAGCGGAAGGGACGCGGCTCCTTCCGACTCACAACGGTCACGCAAGAGACGTAGATGACGGAACACCGGTCTGACTTCCCCGGGGTTTTCCACGTGAGGAGCCACAGTCATGAGCCCTTCCACGGAGAGGCGGGGAAGTTTTAACAGCGAAGCGAGATCTTTGAGCAATTGCCCGGGTTGAAATCCAAATTTCGAGGCTTCTCCGGAGACGTTGACCTCAAGGAGGACCCGCGGAAAAAGTCCCAATTCCGCCGCGATGCGATCGATGTCCTGAGCAAGGGACAGCGAATCAACGCCATGGATCATTTCACAAATGGGGAGCACCTTGCGGATTTTGTTGCTCTGCAAATGACCGATCAGATGCCAGCGGAGAGCTGCGGGGAGTAGTGAGGCCTTTGACAACAATTCCTGCACGCGATTTTCTCCGAAATCCATCTGACCTGCCTCGATGGCGAGTTGAACGGCCTCAGGGGGATGGGTTTTGCTGACGGCAATCAGGGTGATGGCGTCCCCCGGCCGACCGCTCCGCCCGGCGGCTGAGTCGATTTGCTGTCTGACCTGCTGGAGCCGTTCATGAATTTTGTGCATCAGAATTCCTTGCTTAAAACGTAAATGGATATTAGAGCAACTAATACTCAGTGGCAGCTTATGCAAATTGAAACATTCAAAATCTTTTGTGATCTCGTGGATTCATCGAGTTTTTCCCGCGCAGCGGAGACCAATGGCATCACGCAAAGTGCTGTGAGCCAGCAAGTGCGCGCCATGGAAAGCAAGTTCGGGGTGAAGCTGATCGAGCGGGGGCGGAAAAATTTTTCCCTCACGCCGGAGGGCCAGGCCTTTTTGGATGCCGGGCGGAATATTTTGGGAACAATGGAGGGCCTCGGTGCGCAGATCCAGGAACTCAAACATGTGGTGGCTGGTGAGCTGCGTGTGGCGACGATTTTCAGCATCGGACTCCACGAGCTCCCCCCCTGCCTCCGGGAATACCGGCACCAGTTTCCCTTGGTGGATGTGCGGGTTGAATACCGTCGTTCGACGGAGGTGTATGCCGCGGTGCTGGATGGCCGGACCGATGTGGGATTGGTCGCCTATCCCAATGATCGACGCGGGCTTAATGCCGTCACCTTTTGGAAGGATCGCCTGAAAGTCATTTGTTGCCCGTCCCATCCTTTTGCTTCGCGGAAATCCATTTCCATAGGCGAACTGGATGGAGAGAAGTTTATTGCATTTGAACCGGACCTGCCAACCCGCCGGGAGGTGGACCGCAAGTTCCGGTCTGCGGATGTGAAAGTTCGCATGGTGCTTGAGTTTGATAACATTGAAACCGTGAAGAAGGCGGTGGAGGTGGAGAATGGCATCTCGATTGTGCCTGAAACAGCGGTCCATGCGGAGGTCTCCAGCGGGAGTCTGGTGGCTATTGAGATCGAGGATCCTGATATGTGGCGTCCTCTGGGGGCCATCACAAGGTCATCGGCCAGGATCTCACCTGCTCTCCGCGAGTTTCTGGGCAAGTTGACAGAATTCGGACGGGGTGATGGATGGGCCGCTCCGAAGATCGAGCCCGCAAAACCCGCCGAGCGTGGCCGTCGCAAAAAATCATGAGCAAGAAAAAAGCGAAGAGTCCAGCGGTGGGCATTATCGGGGGGAGCGGACTTTACCACATGGATGCTCTCTCCGGGGTGGAGGAGTTACCGGTGGTCACGCCCTTTGGGAAACCCTCCGGCCCCCTTGTTCGCGGAGTACTTGGCGGACGGGTGGTGTATTTTTTGGCGAGACACGGGAAAGGGCACAAGATTGCCCCCCACGAAATCAACCATCGCGCAAACATTTGGGCCCTGAAGTCCCATGGAGTCCGCTGGCTGATTGCCGTGACGGCCGTGGGCAGCCTCAAGGAGGAATTCCGTCCACGCGAGGCGGTCCTGCCTGATCAATTTTTCGACCGGCTCAGTGGTCGGGACCGCCATACCTTTTTCGGGGACGGGATTGTGGCCCATGTGGGGTTTGCAGAACCCACCAGCGCAAATCTCCGGTCCATCCTTGCCGGCGCCTGTGCGTCGACGGGCTTACCATGCCACAATGGCGGAACCTATGTGTGTATGGAAGGCCCGGCCTTTTCCACCCGGGCCGAGTCCATGGCCAATCGCCAACTGGGATTTGATATCATCGGAATGACCAACCTGCCCGAGGTCAAACTGGCCAGGGAAGCCGAGATCGCCATCGCAACGCTTGCCATGGTCACCGACTACGATTGCTGGAAACATGATGAGGCCCCGGTTTCAGCCACCTCGGTTTTTGAGCACCTCCTGGCCAATGTGGCATCTGCAAAAGCCGTTCTTGAGGCAGCCATCCCGCAAATCCCCACACTGCCGGATTGGCCGGAACATTGCGCGTTGGATACGGCCATTGTAACGGCCAAGGACCATTGGCCGAAAAAAACAATCAAAAAACTCCGTGTGATTTTGGAACGTTTTGTGGCATAGGTAAGGGAATCGACTTATTCCCATGAAGAGAAGCTATAGTTTTGCGGTTCTGATTGTCCTTTTTATGGCCGCTTGCAACAGCGCCCAGACCCAAACCAATGCCCCGGCACCTGCTGAGCCGCGGGTTATTGTGGTGCCCCCTGACGAAATGTCGCGCCCGCCTTCGCTCACCCCCGCCACCGCCCCGGCTGCCGCTAATGCGGCCCCGATCGCAAGTCTGGCCATTCCTCCCACACCACAGTCCACTGCGCGCAAAGCTGCTTACAATTCCTGCAATGTTGCCGACAATTCCATTGCGATCACATTTGATGACGGACCGCACCCCCAACTCACTCCCAAACTTCTCGACCTCCTCAAAGAACGTGGAATCAAAGCCACGTTTTATGTGATCGGAAAAAACGTCGCGACCTATCCGGAGATTGCGAAGCGCATTGTGGACGAGGGGCATGAAATCGGCAACCACACGTGGAATCACCCGGCTCTGTCAAAACTCGGTGCCGCCAAAGTCAAATCCGAGATGGACCAAACCACGGAAATTATTGTCAAAGCCACTGGCGTCAAACCTGCCACCATGCGCCCGCCTTACGGCGCCACAAACGCCACCTTGAACAAAAAGTTGGATGAAGAATTTGGAATGAAAGTCATCATGTGGAGTGTTGACCCTCAAGATTGGAAATACCGGAATGCAGACCGCGTGGCCTCCCAATTGATTGAAAACACCAAAGCCGGCGGAATTCTCCTCGCCCACGATATTCACGCCAGCACCATCGCCGCCATGCCCCGCACGCTGGACGCTCTCACCGCCAAAGGTTTCAAATTTGTCACGGTTTCCGAACTCCTGGCCAAGGACGGCCCGATGGAAGTCGTGAAAAAAGAAGTTCCTGCCTCCGTGCAGCAGTAGAACTCCTGATCGCAAAAGGCCCGGAATCGGCCCCAGAGCGGTTCCGTCGTCTATCTCCCCATTCGGCAGGTTCGGCAACAAAATAATGCTTCACTCCGTAATCCAGATTGTCTGCTTTAGCGGAGCATTTCTTTCAATGCCTATAATGGCCATGATTTCGTCCCTAATATCGAGAGCGGCATCAACTGCATATCTTGCCTATTTGGGTGGGCGTCCTCTGCCGTCCCTCACTGGTTTCTGGACGTTGGGAATCACGCAAAGCGGCGCGTTCGTGCCCTCATGTTTCATTCTTGGATCTCTCTTCTGGTTCGTCGCGCTCAAAGCGAACTCGATACACAATGAAGCCAAGGTAACAGCCCTTTTATCGATAACTACGTTGGGCTATTCATTATCTCTACTGATTATTGGAACCACATGTATTGCAGCAGCACTTCCGTTTATGATGCCTGTAACAACCCTGACCAAATGAAGGAACAAGGGGCCTATCCATGTCATTGACCCAACGC
>JBGSPC010000027.1:0-8730 GCA_041738805.1 Terrimicrobiaceae bacterium
GCCTCCGGGCGGCCAAGCCCAGCGAAAACCTTGCTCCCGGAACACAATCAACCTACAACAAAAACCAACCCCATTGAGACCTCTGCAAACTAACTAAAAATTAGTTCTGATTGGCAACGCTTTCCGCGCCACCTCTTGCTAAGCATTTTGATCTATGGTGTCAAAATAATAATATCAGGCCTGGTATTTCTCATTCAAAGCAAAGATGTGATCCAGTGATCTCAAAGCAAACATATCAAACGACATTTCCGGAAATCAGACATTTGATTTTTTCATATTTGGCTGGAGTGATAACTTTTTTTATTTTCCCGCCTCTTTATGCCGAAGATGTTGCGGTTTTATACGCTTTGGAGTCCGATCTCAAGGCACTGAGGGAGGCATCAGATTTTGCTGTGAGCACAATCAATGGAACAAATATTCAAATGTTTCGTATTGGGAATCATCGCGTGTTTGCAACTCAGATGGGTGTTGGCAATGTGGAGACAGCAATCAATGTGTTGAATCTTCTTGCAAGAAACCGATGCGATCTTGTGATTGGGCTTGGTCCGGCGGGCTCCTTGATTGACGTTGTGCGTCCGGGAAGTGTGTTTCAAATTGATAAAATTGTTGGATATCAGAGGGGATCGTGGAAACGGACCGGATGGGAACTTTCTGCGGCGTCCACATACAGGCTACCGCACGCATCACTAAGTTTGGAGATGAAAGACCAAATTCAAAAGGCACAACTGGCCTCGGGAGATGCGTTTATTGCAAGCAGCTCTGCGCGGGAGCGGGTTGCCCGTGAATCCGGTTGCGTTCTTGTTGACATGAATAGCTTTGGACTGGTGCAGGCCTGTGAGAAGGCGGGAGTGCCTCTCGTGATATTTAAAGTTGTGAGTGATGGTGCAGGGGATGAGGCGGGGACCCAATTCCGTGATTTTATTGCAAATTATGACGGCATATTGGGTGGGGCTGTCAGGCGGGCGATTGAGAACTTGCCGGTGTCGGAGGATTCGCCGGCTGCTTATGAGAATATTCGGGAGTTGTTGGACTGAGTTTTTTTCACGTGGGGATGGTTTTTGATCCAAAGAAATTTGTTCCAAATTCCTCTACGGGGGGGCTTGTGCTTTTTGTGGGGTTTGGGTAGTTGAGGGGGTATGAAATGGACCGGGCGGCGTCAGAGTTCGAATGTGGAAGATCGTCGCGGTATGAGTCCGCGGGGGCGAACGGTGATTGGCGGGGGGTTGGGGATTGTTCTGATCATCGCCTTTGCCATTTTTACGGACACGGATCCGATCCGGCTTTTGGATGCCCTGACAGTTGAGCAAGGGGCGGGACAATCGGCGAATCAGCCTGCGCAGGATGACGAGGTGCGTCAGTTTGTGTCGACCGTGCTGGCGGATACCGAGGAAGTTTGGACGCAGGCTTTTGCGCAGTCAGGGAAGCAATACCAGACGCCGAGGTTGGTGTTGTATTCCGGGACAACGGAGATGCCGGGAGGGGTGGCGCAGGGGGCTACCGGACCGTTTTATATGCCGGCGGATCAGACCATCTACCTGGATTTTTCGTTCTTTGACGAGATGCGTCAGAGGTTTGGCATGAACGGGGATTTTGCGGCGGCGTATGTGATCGCGCATGAGGTGGGGCATCATGTGCAGCATTTGTTGGGGTTAACGGAGAAGGTTCACCGTCAGGCCGGAAGGATTTCGGATTCGGATTACAACCAGCTTTCGGTGCGGCTGGAATTGCAGGCGGATTTTTTGGCAGGGTTTTGGGCTCATCATGCGGACAAGCAATGGCAGATTCTGGAGGAGGGGGATGTTGAAGAGGCGATTGGGGCGGCGGCGATTGTGGGGGATGATCGTTTGCAATCGGCCACTCGTGGACGTGTGGTGCCGGATTCGTTCACGCATGGGACGTCCGACCAGCGGACGCGGTGGTTCCTCAAGGGTTTTAAGACCGGGAAGTTGGCAGAGGGGGATACGTTTGAGATTCCTTATGGGGAGTTGTGATATTTTCCGGATAAGAAACAGGTTCCCTGTTCCTCTACTTTAGAGTCGGCGGGCAAGGGACTGACGCGCCCTACCCAGGAAATTTGGGATCTCAGAGATTTTGCATCATGGAATCGATGAGACCCCACCAGCTGAGGGGTTCGTCGAATTGGACAGCGAACAGATAAAACCCGGCGAGCATGGTGCTGGAGAGGAGAGCGAGGAGGCAGGCAAAAACAAAAATCTGGGTTTTCAGGTGATGCGAACATCCGCCGTTTTGGGCGACGCAGGCAAAAACTCCAATGAGGGTTATGCCCAGGAGCGGCATGATGGGGGTTAGGTAGCGGGCTTCCTTGCTGAAGCCGAGTGCCCCGAGAATGATGAGGGCAGTGAGGTAGATGACAATAGCGAGCAGAGGGAAAACCAGGACGGGCTGCGGAGAGGCTGTGGTGGTGCCTGTGAACCAATTTCTCCGTGGGCTTGAGGTTTGGGGGGCGGTTCCGGGGATCGAGCCATTGGGTGCTGATGGTCCTCGCAAGAGCAGAAACAAACCGGACGGGATCACCAAGGCTGCGAGGGGCGAAAGAAGGAGCAATTTGGCAGGGAAGTAAAGAAACGGTTGATCCTGGCGGATGGCCATAAATTTTTTTTCTGCAAGGACATCGGATGGGATCGAGAGCCACCGGGGGAACCACTCTCCGCTGGATTGAAAGAATATGGCTTCCCAAAGGCAAAAGACGAGAAGTGAGGGAATGATGAAAATGAGGAAGTTTCGGAGTTGGGGGTTGGCGAGGTTAAAGCGGTTTTTTGAAGAGTGTGAAGCTAGGGAGGCCGGCCCCGCAGGAGAGAGCATGAGGACAGCCAGGGCTAATGGCGGAACAAACACGAGCATCAGTAATTTGGTGCCGACGGCAGCGGCCATGCAGGCGGAGGCGATGATGAGGCCTGTGAGCGGTTTCGAGGATCGCAGAAGAAAGACTCCGACAAAAGCCCAGGCGATCCATGCAGCAAGGACATTGTCCATCCACACCCGGCGGGAGCAAAAACTCAGGATCGGGTCCAGGAAGGCGGCAAGGGTCATGATGCCAAAAAGCATCCGCCGCCAAAGCGAATCATCCTCCCTCAGCAAAAGCCGATACCCCAAAAAGACAACCGCTGCGGCGCAGGCCAGATGAGCGGCCAGGGATACGATCACCGCCCACCGGGCCAAGCCGGTTGCGACCAGCGGCATGAGCAGTACCGGGAACCCTGGGGGATGATTAAAGACCGCATGATCATACATCTCGGGAGGAAGGGAGGGCAAAATCAGGCTTCCCTGGAGCGTATATCCCGAGCCTTCGGACATTGAACGGGCGAGGCGCAGATAAATCAATTCATCGGCATTGGTGGGGGGACGGAGCAGGATGGGCGCATGAATGACCACCGTGAAAACCGCCACGAGGGCCGCCACGATCACCGCGAATCGCAAGCCGGTGCTCAAACTACACTCCTTTGAGCCCTGACATGAGAAGGGCCGCGTTGCTTTGGGAGTGCAGCAAATTGCCAACGAGGATTTCCATTGCTTCGCCCGCCGGGAGTTCTGAGAGCTGACGGCGAAGGAGAGCCACCCGCTCGAATTCGTCGGGGTGATACAGCAACTCCTCGCGACGGGTGCCGGATTTGACAATGTGAATCGCTGGAAAAATCCGTTGCTCCGCAATTTGACGGTCGAGATAAATTTCCATGTTTCCCGTTCCCTTGAACTCCTCAAAAATGAGGTCATCCATGCGGCTTTTGGTCTCGATGAGCGCGGTGGCCAGGATGGTGAGGCTGCCTCCTTCCTCCACATTGCGGGCGGAGCTGAAAAATTTGCGGGGACGAGCCAGGGCTTTGGTGTCAACGCCGCCACTCATCGTGCGTCCTTTGCCTGGTTGGAGGTTGTTGTAACCGCGGGCCATGCGGGTGATGGAATCGAGGAGGATGATCACATCCTTTTTTAATTCCACGAGGCGTTTGGCGCGCTCGCAGACCGCTTCACAAATTTGAACATGCCGGGTGACCGGTTCATCAAAGGTGGAGGAATAAATCTCGCAATCGAGTTCCAGCTTGAAGTCGGTGACTTCTTCCGGGCGTTCATCCACGAGAAGAATCATCAGGCAGGCGTCAGGATGATTTTCGCGGATGGCTTTGGCAATTGTTTTGAGAAGAATGGTTTTCCCCGAACGTGGCGGGGCGGCAATGATTCCGCGTTGGCCCATGCCCAGAGGAGCGATGAGGTCCACAGCTCTGGCTGCGATCGCAGGATTTGTGGGAGATTCCAGAAACACCCGGCGATTGGGGAAAAGGGGGGTGAGCTTGTCAAAGTCTGTGGGGGATTCCCACCCGGCGGCGGGGATGCCCTCAATCGCAAGGACCTTCGTGGCAATCAGAGCACGGTCATTTTTTGTGGCAATTTCGCACGTCAGCAAAAGGCCGGGCTTTAGCGCATACGTTCTAAGGAATTCCCTGGGAATCGAAACATCCTCCGAGCAGGGGCGAAGACCAAACCGGGGCCACCTCAAAATTCCGTGGTCGCCATTGATTTCCAGAAGTCCCTCGGCAATGACCGTTTCGTTGGCAGCGAGGTGAAATCTGGCGATGTCCGCGACCAGGTGATGGCGGGACGCTTCCGTGCGAACCTTGAGACCGAGCCCGCGGGCCTGCTCTATGAGCTGGACCATGGGAAGGGCCTGCAGTGCGTTTAAGGAAAGCGGCGGTGGGGTGGGTTCTTCAACCGTTTGGGACATGAAAAGAGAGTGCGAGGAGATCGGACTGGGTTTTGAGGGCTTCAAGCGAGCCATCGTTCCAAACCACGTGGTCTGACTTGATGATCTTGTCCCCCAGAGAGCTCTGCGAAGCAATCATTTTTTTTGCCATGTCCTCCGAAATCCCCGATCGGGAGCCAAGCCGCTGAAGTTGCACCCCGTCGGAACAGGCGACCACAACCACTGCATCGAAGTCCTTTTGGGCTCCCACTTCGTAAAGCAAAGGGATGTCCACCAGGCAGGGAACGCCGGCCCTGCGGGAATCGCCGATCAAGCGCTGCCACTCCTCGCGAACTCTGGGATGCAGGATCTGCTCGAGAGCTTGTTTGCTGGCAGGGTCTGAAAAAACAAGAGTCCTCAGAAACTGTCGGTCGGGAGTGCCATCGGGGAGATAGGCCAGAGGGTGAACGTTCCGGCAGACAAGACGCTGAACGTCCGGGTCATCACTCAACAATCGATGAACAGCGGCATCCGAATCGTAAAATTTGGCATTCAACCGCTTGGAAAAAATGGCTGCGAACGCGGATTTTCCAGTCGCAATCCCTCCTGTCAGTCCCAGGATTCGTGCACTCAAGGGGTGGATTGTGGGGCGGCCGGGGCGGTCACTTTGATGGCAAACTCATCAAATTCCACATTCAGACCGGCGCTGGAAGCCAGGTATTCAATAGCTGTTGAAGCGGGGACACCGTCCAGATTAAGTTTGATTTTTGCGGGGTGGTCGGCCGGCACAATCCAAACCAGATTCAGACGAAACCCTTCGGGGCCCTGCTTGTTGATGAGTTGGGCTGTGTAATCGAAAGCTTCCCGGGCACTGACATCATTCAGGGCCAAAGTCGTGAGAATGATTCCATCCAGCGTTTTTTTGAGCGTGGCTGAGCGGGCCAGCTTCTGGTTGATGAGGCGCAGGTGGTTGCGGGCAGTCACATTTTTGGGATCCGTGACAAGGGCTGATTCGAAGAGCGCCTTGGCGGCTGTGAAATCGCCGGCCTTGTAAGCAGTGATGGCGTCTTGCAATGGCGACTCCGCGGCGATGAGAGCGGTCGCAAACACAACAAAGAGGAGAATGGCGATTTTCACGATGAGGGATTCTGGCACAGGTCCGGGAATCGGGCAACTCTTCGGGTTGCCCGAAGGAAGATAGGATATTGAAGATGGAAGATGGGGGTCATGGGGTTAATCCTCGTTTTCGAAAATCTTCAATTTCACATAAAAGCCGCAAGAGACATTTGGGCGGGCAAGGGACTGCCCAGCCCTACCAAAAATGGACAAGCTGGCGCACTCGCGAAGCGCACATTGCCTTCCCATCCGAAGTCTTTCAACCCTAAGATAGGAGATTGAAGATGGTAGATAGAAGCTTGGAGGGATCATTGGAACGTTTAGATCTCAAGAAATTTGTTCCAAATTCCTCTACCTCGCAGGCTGATATCGTGTATGACAATCCGTCATGAGCCTGCCACCTAGCATTCACGTTGTCTCGCATCCCCTTGTTCAAACCAAGGTGGCCATCCTGCGGGATAAAGCCACGGGGACTGAGTTGTTTCGTCGCACGCTGGGAGAGTTGGCCGTGCTGGTGGCCTATGAGGCGACGCGTGATTTGCCCGTGAAGGAACAGACCATTGAGACTCCACTTGCCGAATGCGTCGGACATCAGTTGGCGTCTCCGGTCACGCTGGTTCCGATCCTCCGGGCCGGCCTTGGCATGGCCGAAGCGATTTTGGGGATTCTGCCTTCGGCGAATGTGGGTCATGTGGGGATGGCCCGCAACGAGCGGACGTTTCTGCCTGAGAGTTATTATTTCAAAACCCCGCCGGCTCTTGCGACCTCCGAGGTTTTTCTTGTGGATCCCATGTTGGCAACCGGAAACAGCTCGGCTGATGCGGCGGACGAACTCAAGGCCAAAGGGGCCACCAGGTTGAGCCTGATTGCGTTGGTGGGATGTGTGCAGGGCGCGGAGTTGTTTTATAAACGCCACCCGGATGTTCCTGTTTACCTTGCCGCCCTGGACCCGGCGCTGAATGAGAAAGCCTACATTGTTCCAGGGCTGGGGGATGCAGGCGACCGGTATTTCGGGACCTGAATCAAGTCAAACGCTTGCGCTGGATGGGGAATTTGGCGCACAGTGTCCGGCTGCATGTCAGAACTCACAAAAGCTTACGAACCTTCGGTCGTTGAAGACCGTCTTTACCAGTGGTGGACGGAAAGCGGTTATTACGCCGCGAATCCCTCGTCGCCAAAGCCGGGATTTTCGATTGTCATCCCACCACCGAATGTCACCGGAGTTCTGACCCTTGGGCATATGCTCAATAATACGATCCAGGATATTCTGGCCCGACGGGCGAGGCAGCAGGGATTTGAAGTGCTGTGGCTTCCGGGCACCGACCATGCCGGTATTGCCACGCAGACCGTGGTGGAACGTCAGCTCAAGAAAGAAAAAAAACTGACCCGTCATGATGTCGGCCGTGAAGACTTCCTGAAGCTCGTTTGGGAGTGGAAAGACAAACACGGGGGCATCATTATCAACCAACTCAAAAAGTTGGGGTGTTCGTGTGACTGGGCCCGCGAGCGTTTCACCATGGATGAGGCCTACGCCCGCAAGGTGCAGGAAGTGTTTGTGGATCTTTACGCAAAAGGTCTGATTTATCGCGGCAAGCGGATGGTGAACTGGTGTCCGGTGTCGCGGACCGCGCTTTCTGATGAAGAGGTTATTCCCAAGCCGCAAAAGGGATTTCTTTATTATTTCCAAGTGGAGGTCATTGAGGAACCTGGAACGTTTTTGGAAATTGCCACGACCCGTCCGGAAACCATCATGGGCGACACGGCCCTCGCCGTGAATCCCAAGGATCCACGATATGCCCGACTGATTGGCAAACACGTGCTGCGTCCCCTCCCCTCGGAAGAGCGCGCTCCAATCCCCATTGTGGGCGATGATGCGGTGGACTTTGAATTTGGAACCGGCGTGCTGAAAGTCACACCAGCTCATGACAAAGCGGATTACGAGATCGGGCAGCGTCATAACCTCCCGGTCATCGACATCATGAATCCTGATGGGACCTTGAATGAGTTGGCCGGTGAGGGATTTGCCGGGTTGGATCGCTTTGAAGCAAGGGTGGAAGCTGTTGAACGCTTGAAAGAATTAGGGATCCTGACCCGCGAAGAGCCTTATGAAAACACGGTGGGCTTCAGCGAACGGGCGGATGTGCCGGTCGAGCCACGTTTGAGCGAACAATGGTTTTTGAAATACCCCAAAACGTCCGAGGCCAAGGCTGCGGTCAAAGACGGCCTCATCCGGTTTTTTCCCGATCGCTGGGAAAAGGTTTACGAGCATTGGTTGGAAAACATTCAGGATTGGTGCATCAGCCGTCAGCTCTGGTGGGGTCATCGTATTCCCGTGTGGACGCTTGGGGACAACGTGGACCCGTCATATTTCAAGTGCCAGATCGAAAGTCCCGGTGAAGGATGGATTCAGGACTCTGACGTGCTCGACACCTGGTTTTCATCGTGGCTCTGGGCTCATGAAACGATGGACGCTGAGACCCTGGCCAAGTTTTATCCCACATCCGTCTTGGTGACCGGGCCGGATATTATTTTCTTCTGGGTGGCGAGGATGATCATGGCCGGATTGGAGTATATGGGTGAGGTGCCATTTCGCGAGGTGGTTTTCACGGGCATCATTCGTGACAAACAGGGCCGCAAGATGTCCAAGTCTCTTGGCAACTCCCCCGACCCGCTCGATCTGATTGCGAAATTTGGAGCCGATGGCTTGCGGTTCGGGCTTTTGCGGATTGCCCCGCAGGGCCAGGACATCCGGTTTGACGAGAATCAGATTGTTGAAGGGCGTAACTTTTGCAACAAGCTGTGGAATGCCTGCCGGTTTCGTGCGATGCAGGGTTCCTTGGATCCGCAAGCTTCCCCGCGTGACCATGACTTGCCGCTTTTCTGTGCAGACATGTTGGGGAGGTTGGATGCGACGATTCGTA
>JBGSPC010000030.1:0-3984 GCA_041738805.1 Terrimicrobiaceae bacterium
TTCCATCGCAAGATGAAGCTCATTCAACGCCGGGCTTACGGCTTTAGAAACTTTAACAATTACCGCTTGCGCGTCATCGCTCAGTGCGGCTAACCAACAACATATACAATGCCCTCATCCCCATTGTTTGGTGGAGAGCCAGATTTCTCAATAACGCGAATTGTTGAGCAAGCAAGAAGTGGCTGCCCGACATGGATTCGAACCATGAAAAACGGCTCCAAAGGCCGCTGTGTTACCGTTACACCATCGGGCAATCTTCTTTGCTTTCAGCAAGCACTTTGTGGCTGCGTGCTGGAAAACAGGAAAACGTAAAAACAGGTCATATTGGATACTCGCGATTTTCATGGGGCGCAACGAAATTCGACCCATTTGAGTCGCTGAGGGATTTTCCTCATAACAACCCACCACAAAGTTTCAGTTTTTGGCTGGATGATGGCAGGTCATGTGATTATCACTTGGAATTTGCTGGGGGTATAGCTCAATGGTTAGAGCAGGCGGCTCATAACTGCTTGGTTCACGGTTCGAGTCCGTGTACCCCCACCAACCGGCTTTGGATTTTTTGAAGGATGAAAGAATTTGTGCTCGCTTTGGATATTGGGACCTCTTCCGTGCGTGCGGCATTGTTTGATGTGAGGGGGGGGCGAATGCCAGGCACATTGGTGCAGAAAAGTTATCCGTTGACGACCGATGGTGAGGGGCGTGCGACGCTCGATCCCGGGGAATTGCTAAGGAAGGCCCGTGCCTGTCTTCAGGGAGCGCTGCGGACCGCTTCCGAACGGGGTGGATTGCTTGGGGCCGGGGTTACCTGTTATTGGCATAGTTTGTTGGGAGTTGATGCGGCCGGTGAAGCCCTCACTCCCATCTATACCTGGGCGGATTCCAGGTGCCGCCCGGATGCCGCGCGACTGAGGGAGGAGTTTGACGAACGGGCCATTCATGCCGAAACGGGCTGCATGCTGCGGGCCTCTTTTTGGCCTGCCAAGTTGCGATGGTTGCGCAGGACGGAGGCGAAATTGTTCAAATCGGTGAGTTATTGGATGTCCCCGGCAGAGTGGGTCCAGTGGAAGCTCACGGGGCAGCGTCAGTGTGCCCTGGGAATGGCCACTGGCACCGGGCTCTTTAACCCTTCGTCCCTGTCATGGAGCCCTCGATTGCTTGAAGCTTCGGGAGTCCGTGAGGCCCAATTGTCTCCGGTTTCGGATCAAGGGATGTCATGGAAGAACGTGCCTCTCTTTCCGGCTATTGGTGATGGGGCGGCCAGCAATCTGGGTTCCCAATGCAAGGGGCCGGACTGGGGCGCTATCAATGTGGGCACCAGTGCCGCCATGCGGGTGATTCGATCGGGCTCGAAGGTGAGGGCACCATTTGGATTGTTTGGCTATCGCGTTGATGCCGGGCGTTACCTTGTGGGTGGCGCGGCCAGCAATGCCGGAAACTTGCGGGCGTGGTGTTTGAGGGAGTTGCGTTTAGCCATGAGCGGCGATGCGCTGGAAGCGGCCCTGGCCACCAGGCCTATCTCGAATTTAACCGTGCTGCCTTACTGGACGGCAGAAAGAGCTCCCCGTTGGAATGAGGAATCCACCGGAGTGATTGCGGGGATCACCCAGGACACGTCAGCCCTCGACCTGTTGGCTGCTATCACAGATGCTTCCTATTTGCGACTGGCAGAAATCGCTGAAGCCATTCCCACCTCGCAGCCTATTCGCTGGCTCGTCTCCGGGGGGATCCTGCGCTCAGAGCGGGCGCTCAAACGATTGGCTTCCGCTTTAAATTCTCCGCTCTACCGCAATCCCGAGCCCGAGGCCTCCCTGCGCGGCGCGGCCGTGTTCGCCTTGGAAAAATTGGGGTGCTCACCGGATCTGCTGCTGCCTGGAAGACCAGTCAAGCCAGATAAAACCACCGTGGAGATTTTTAAGCTGCATCGCGCACGGGCGGCTGATCTTATAAAAAACGCCGCCCTGCGATGACGCAGGGCGGCAGGTTGAATGATTTTGAAATACCAGGACTCAGCTGACCTCGATTTTCCTGGGCTTCGCCGTTTCGGCTTTGTGGAGTTTGACAGTCAGCAACCCTTGCTCGATCCCGGCCGAAATGTTGCTCGTATCGATGCCGGGATCCAAGTCGAACACCCGGCGGAAGTCGGCCGCTTGGCGTTCGTTGTGGATGATTCCTGCTTGCACAGGGGATGCGGTTCGATGGCCGATTATGGACAACTGACCGTCATCCACGGTGATCTCGACGCCATCTTTGGAAACCCCCGGAAGTTCCACCTCCAATGTGTAGCCGTTGGTGTCATGGTGGAAGTTCGCCCGCGGCGTCACAAAATGGACTCTGGTTGCTCCCTGGGTTTCAGGATTTTTTGTTAATGTGCTCATAGTGTTGTTTGGAATTGTGTCATGCGGGGGATTTTCCACCCCCGCATGACGGATTGAATTTTAGTTCAGACCGACGGTGATTTTTTTGGGTTTGGCCTCTTCGGCTTTGGGCAGGGTGACCGTCAGGACCCCATCTTTGTAGCTGGCTTGAACAGCATCGGCCTTGACCGGCGAGGGAAGGGTGATCGTGCGGCTGAAACTTCCGAAGAATCGCTCACTGCGGAAGCTTTCCCCTTTTTGGGAGTTTTCCTCGAGTTTGCGTTCCCCGGAAATGGTCAGGGCTCCATCGTGCAGCGACAGATCGAAATCCTCGGACTTCAACCCCGCCGCATCCAAGACCACGGTCACTTGCTCGTTGTCTTCCAGCACATCCAGCGCAGGTGCCCAGGACGGGCCGCTTTCTGGCTGAAGATTCGCCAGTTGAAACGCCGAGTCCAAGAATCCGCGCAGAGAAGAAAGACGATCATAGGGCGCCCATGCCGTCAGTTCAGGTGTTTGATATCTTATTATACTCATAAGTGGTGTTTGGTTGTTCGAGAGAGATTTCAGCTTGAGGCATGCCAGATGTGAGACTTCTCAAAACAACACACATCCTAATATGTTGCCTATAAGTCATATAGGACCTATAAGACCTATTAAAATCGCTGGGCCAGCGATTCTGAAAAGCTAAAAAAAGAGCCAAAATGGCTCAAAAAAATTGGCTCGCTTTTTCTCCGAAGTGCGCCAAATTGGCGCAATTTGCACTAAGCCGCCTCGACAATCACCGAGAGGATTTCCCCAGGCCGGCAGCGGACCGAGACGGTCATGGGTCGGCAGCAGACAGCACAGTCTTCGATGAGGTCGAGGGATCCGCTTTGGGTCGAGACCTGAATCGCAAATTCCTCCCCGCATTGGGGGCAGGAGATTAGAATGTCTTCTTCGAGGTTGATAGGTCGGCAGTTACTTGATCACAGACGGAATCACAATCACAGGGCGCTTGGATTTTTTCAGGACACCTGTCACCACGCTCCCGCTGAAGAGGTGATAGAGTGCGCCGTGTCCATGCGAGCCGAGAAGAATATAGGAGGCATCTTCAGATTCTGCGAGGTCGAGAATTTCATTCACGGCGGTTCCTATGACGGCGTGACTGGCTGTGGGGGTGGTTCCGAGACGGCTGGCCAATTGATTCAGGCGTTTTTGGATGGTCTCTTGATCCGGCAAATTCTCTTGTATGGGAGCAGCAAGCACGTCCATGGAGGCCCCGACGGGGATGTAAGAGGCGACCGGCTCAATGACATGAAGAAGGACGACCCTGGCATCCAAAGATTTTGCCAGTGCTCCGGCGTGCTCGAGAATGGTGTCGGTGGATTCGCTGAAGTCGAGGGGCACGAGAAGCGTTTTCATTTTGTAACACTAGGCTTTTTTGGCGGGTTTTGCCAGATCTGATTCGCGGGTTGTTGAGACCCCGGGGCTTGCCCGGAAGAGAGTCTAGAGCCTGTTGTGCACTTTGGCGGGCATTTGCAGGAGAGGATTTTGGCGATTCTCAAGGCACGAGCGAAGTGCCTGTGTGTAAACCACACTGGCCGAGCGAGAAACGCAGAGAATCGCCAAAAGCCTTCTGCCCGGAGGG